>CBDUQO010000061.1:0-10462 GCA_965369365.1 uncultured Methanosarcinales archaeon | reverse complement strand
CAGCCCCACCCGAAGGGCAGTTTTTACTCGATTTTTTGTGAAAAAATCGTTTTTACATTATGGACGTAGATTAAATGTTATTTGCCCAAGATCATGATTTATTTAAGTGATTTCCTGCTATTTGGCTCTTCGTTATTTCATGTGGGTGGATAGAGTTAAAATATCTGATCAAAGATATATTTTGGTGATAAAATCTTGGACATTTTGATAACGATAGACGCTCTGCACTCGATACGTTCTTCCTATGGTCTACTTCGGCAGATGTTATTGATATTGTGTTGCTCATGCATAACAGCGGAGTGCCTTATAACGAAGCTAGAGAATTAGAATTGCGCCGGTGTTTGGGTCTGGTATGGCATCTGCGTCTGGTCTGGTTGGCTGAATGGTTGTGTTGACCCTGCGCTCGTGGTTGGCGGGAGCTTTCTGTGATGAGTGGGATTTTTCTGGGAAACGCGACGGAACTTTGGTGGAATCCGATTATTTTGATGGTGGGTGATGTGTCTTCGCGCTATTTGAGTGGATTCGGGATGGTTTTGGTGGATGTTCGCGAGGCGATTGTGGGTGGATGGTGGCGTGGCTGGGAATTGTGTTCGGAACTTGGGTAGTTTCGGAAGTACTGGTGATATAGGGGCGGTCACATGGTGTGGGGTTAGCTCGAAACTCCGGTTTTCCGGATATCCAAAACCCGAAGCAGTCAGCACCAGACTCAAATCGACAACACCTTCAAAACCACGCCAACACCAGATGGCGTGACCGCCCCGTGATATAGAAAGGTTTAAGTATACTCGGATAATTCACACACTACACGTAAATATCATTCCGCCACAATTTATGCCCATTTTATTGCCAATTGGCTGCACAACAACCGTGTGGCATGTCAGGATGGATGCCTATGCCCCAGTCCCCCCCACCAATAATAGCGAATGTCTCCGGATCGCATGATCCGGGAGACTCGCCATACCAAGAACGCTCTACAAGAAGATCACTATGGTCAGGGCACAATGTCAACTTATATCTATTTATCTTCGCAATCGTAGTCTCATTGTACGACGTGGTGAGTACCGCGCTCTGTATCGACTTCTGCGGCTATGGTTATGAGGCAAACACATTTCTCCGATGGATTATCCACAATTTTGGTGTGGCAGGCTTCATCGCTACGAAAATGTGCATGACTTTGATTGCCCTGGCGGTTGTTTATTATATCATAGCAAATAACATCCATTTTGGGGGTAATAGCCTGCGCGGGTTTTATGGCATCTATTTTGGAGTGATATTCAGCAATATCTATGCAGGCACTTCAAATATATCTGTAATAACCGGAAACGCATCTTTTTATTTCTTAAACCTGAATTGCATGCAGATGGTGGTGGTGTTAGTGTGTGTGCCACTGATTACCGTTTTACTGCTTGAGATCTACCGCAGATGCTAATTTCTCTGTTTTCACGATGGTGCACATCTAACTAACCCTTGCATTGTTTTAATCTCCGGATCCTGCCACGCGTTCCGACTTTCCCACAATCACCGGTGCAATAAACCCGGATTAAACATCTTTTCGGATTTACAATAGATATTAGCGATGAAAAGAATGCTGCCGGTAGAATCGTACACCGGTATCAGAGTTCTGCGGTACCAGACCCCTTCGAACCTGTCGATTCGCTCCAACGATCCGGGCAGTTCGGAAGAACGCAATACCTCGACAGAGACCATGCCCCCTTGATCATCCCCGGCAAAGAACGGAAATCCATAGTGCTCTTCGATGCGCCCGCGCACGAACCCATCAACCCAGTCTCCCGCGATATGCTCAATGATTTTGTGATTAGGCTCGCATCGTCTTAACGTACCGTAAATTGCCAGCCGGTTTATCGGATAATTAAATAGCCCGTCTACAACGCCCCATAAAGACGGTAAATCAACCCCAGGAACCGCCAGATCACCATCCCCCATCAATTCGTCGAGCAGTTCGGACCGCAGCCAATCCCCCTCGCAGCCCTGATCCTGACACGCACCCAGTCCCACATGCAGCACGTCCAATCCAGCCCGGATCATCTCGCAAGCTTTGATTTCGGCACCCTCATCACTGCAAACCCGTGCCTCGTTGAATCGGGCGATGGATCGGACCAGATACGGTTGCAACCAGCTCGTACCCGCACTCGCTTGTTTCATCATTCCAGACGGTATGATCCCAGCACCTTGCACATCGCAACAATCTTCTCGGTTGATTTCATGACGTTAGATACCAGTTCGTCGTGGATATGCCCCTGAAAATCAATATAAAAGAGATAATCCCCGAGAGCCTTCCTGGTCGGGCACGATTCGATCTTTGTGAGGTTGATATCCCGTGATGCGAACTCCCCGAGCAGTTCATAAAGCGCGCCAGGGCGGTCTTTGTGCAGATCCACGATGATCGAGGTTTTATCATGCCCTGTCGGCGCAGGCAGGTCCGCATCGGTCCCGAGCACGATAAATCTTGTGTAGTTCTCATCGGCGTTCTGTATGTTTGCAGAGATGATCTCAAGCCCGTATTTCGTAGCAGTTTCCGCCGGGGCGATCGCTGCAACCCCTTCTTTAGTGGATGCGAGTTTTGCGGCGTGTGCGGTACTCGCAGTCACCTGAATGTCTGCATTTCTGTAATTTTCCTCAAGAAATCTCCTGCATTGTGCAATAGCCTGCGGGTGCGACATGATTGTGTGAATGGCACCGCTCTTCGCGAGTAGACTATGTTGTATTGGTAGAATGACCTCTCCGATGATTGTTACAGGATATCTTAGCAGCGCATCAAGCGTCAGTCCAATCGATCCTTCGAGCGAGTTTTCAATCGGAACAACTCCGAAATCGATGGCAGTTCCAACAGAAGATACAACCTCATCGATATCATCGAAGTATCTAATCTCTACAGGGGAATATCCAATCCATCTCTTTGCTGCCTGCTCGCTGAACGTTCCCTCCGGTCCAAGAACCCCGATGGATATTTTGAGAGCCTCCCGAGAGATTGCACTCCCTATCATGACCGCGAATAAATTTGATCGGGAGTCTGGAGGATTTCTGGTCGTGCCAACCACGATGCGCTCATCCGGGTACGCCAGTTGTTCGCATACTGCAATAGGTATCGGAAATCCGTGATCCAGCAAGAATTCTGAGATTTCATGCAGATCGAACCGTGCATCCGGAAGAATGAACACGGTTTTGCCGAGTTTTAGTTCGCGGAGGATCATCTGCATGGCACGGTCGATGTCACGTGCATGTGCTGTGACTGCCGCAACCTCTGTCTGCTCAATTCCGAGCCTTGCACATGCGACCTGCAGCGAGGATATGCCTGGAATAACAACATCGCCCGGTTTTGCGAACCGTCCGAGACCTGATATCATAGGATCGCCGGTCGAGAGCACCACGACATCGTCGGGCAGTTCTGATATCCTGGAGTAATCCTTGATCTCGCGGCAAACGCCCTTGATATGGTCACCCACCAGCTCAATCGCACGTTTTGACCCGTATATTACGGATGCGTTCTCAATTGCATCGATTGCCTCGGATGTCAGCAGATTTTTGCCTGCGCCAACGCCTACGATCTTCATTGTGGAGTTTTTATGCGGCAGTGGTATTAAACGAATTGGTAGATCCAGTGGAGAATGGAAACTTCTTTTGATCCCGCAGGTTATAACAATTTACTATAACTTTTGGAGATTAGATGGTAAATAGATAGCTTTATATGGGGTGACTTGCTAATATACTATTAGGGTCGTCGTGGTGGATACTGTGTCTATCAGATTCAGATGCTCCGGTAGCACCACAAAAACAATGTGAGGATAGGTCATGGAAAGACATTACAACACACAGCGCAACACACATCACAACAGGCACCCCCCGATGTTTGCAAGGGTGGGCGCCACAAGGATCAAGGGATCAAAGGTCGGAACCACAGGGATTACAGAAAGCCATTTGGGGGGTATCCATGACGGATAAACGATCGATCTGGGATTATGAAAGTCTTACTGGAAGACAGCCCCTTGAGTATCTGGAACTGCTCTCAGAGAATATCACGGGCAAGGTCCAGCACATCAACGCCACTTACTCTGGAGGGGGCGTTGCGGAGATTTTATCGAGTTTAGTTCCATTATTCAATGGACTTGGGGTTGAAACTGCGTGGGACGTGATAAGAGGTGATGATAAGTTCTTTTCAGTCACGAAAAACTTTCACAACGCACTTCATGGCAGTATCGGCGACGCCACTGATGCCAGCACCTACAAGCAGCCGGATGCGTCGGATCGGATCGATTGCCAGATCAATGAACTGAACATGAAGAATGATATGTTTGAGACGTATTTGCACTGGAACGAGATCAATGCAGAGGAGATGAACATCGATGGCGATTTTGTCTTTATGCACGATCCCCAGCCCGCCGCCATGATTCGCACAAAGGAGTCTGGAAAATGGATCTGGCGATGCCACATCGATGTCTCCAGTCCCGATACTCACATCTGGAACTTTCTTCGGGACTTCATCTCAGGATATGATGCATCGGTATTCTCAACTCCGTTATTTGCGCGACCCGATCTGGGGCACAAACATTTTCTCGTACCGCCATCGATCGATCCATTGAGCGATAAGAACGTTGAGCTTTCACCGAGCGAAATCGATGCGGTGCTGGATAGATACGAGATTACCCGAGACAAACCGACTATAACCCAGATATCAAGGTTTGATCGACTAAAAGACATCCCAGGAACCATAGATGCGTATAAACTGGCAAAGAAACAGATCGATTGCCAGCTAATAATCGCTGGTGGGGTTGCATCCGACGATCCCGAAGGAATGGAGGTCTATCAGGAAATCCTGAAGAAAGTAGAGGGCGACGATGACATCCACGTACTGATCGGGTCTCCACCGTTCTCAGAGATTGAGATTAATGCATTCCAGCGAGCATCTGACGTAATCATGCAGAAATCACTGAAAGAAGGATTTGGACTGGTGGTTTCAGAAGGACTCTGGAAGGGAAAACCCGTAATCGGCGGCGCAACCGGCGGAATCCCACTACAGATCCTTGACGGCGTCACAGGATATCTCGTGAATTCAGTTGATGAGGCAGCACCCCGGATCGTTAGCCTCCTAAAAAATCCGGAGCTTGCTAAGAGACTCGGCGAGAACGGCAAAGAGCATGTTAGGAACAACTTCCTAATAACGAGGCAGATCAAGGACTACTTCCTCCTCATGCTCAGTCTCGAGGGTCCATCAGGGGTTACCAGATCGTAAAAGATATTAACCCCCCCCCCCTTTCATTTTTTCATAGTATCTGTTCCACAACGCCCAACCACTCCACCCATCATTTCCCTCTACGGAAATGGATACATTCAGGTGCGGCGAAAAACCACACGATTTCACGACATTTCACAAGACTAACACAAGAGTATAGTATCAGACCCAATGACCTCGGTCAGTTTTACATTTTATATACATGTGTGCCAACTGATACTTAGTTAAACGCTGACTGCTAACTCAACATTTCAGAACCAATACACTTGCAGGATAAACAATGCATGTTAACCATGAGATTATATTTGCTGGCAGGTCGAATGTCGGAAAATCGTCCCTGATCAGAAGACTGACCGGAAAGCGCGTCAAGACCGGGAGACTTGCTGGAGTTACGAAAAAACCCACGCACATAGCGTTCAAAGATCTGCTGATAACCGATTTACCAGGTTATGGATTCCTGCACGGTGTCCCTGAAGTGGTTCAGGAGCGCATAAAGAATAAGATCATCCATTACATCGAAGACAACAGTGACCGCATCGTCTGCGCTGTTCAGGTGATTGATGCAAGTGCGTTCTGCGAGATCGTGGACAGATGGCAGTCACGTGGCGAGATACCTGTGGATATTGAGATATTTGACTTTTTATGCGACGTTGGTGTGGATATAGTCATTGCGGCAAACAAGATGGATCTGGTAAAAGATCACGACCATAATCTTGATCAGATAGTAGAACGGTTTGATCTCCTGCCACCGTGGAGGCAGTGGCTCGATACGGTGGCGCCAGTCTCTGCGAAGAAGGGGGACGTGGCAGCACTCACCACCCTTATGCGGGACAGATTGCACAAGATCGGGCGGGATAACCTGTTTGGATACATCAGAATGTGATTGATGCGGACCGAGGTCATTTGAGGGGACGCCCTGGAAACCGGGGCAGGGCGCACATTTTAATGCGGTAGTGCATGTTCCCATCCCGGATCATTGCCGATCCTTCCCTGGTGGTGAGGTCTGGAATGGGGGGCTAAACACGTACTCCGGAAAAACAGGGCATCTCGATCCGCCCGGTAGGGTACAATACCCCCTCACTGATGCGCAACTTTATTAAACACTGGTCAAACAGTTCTACTGATGAAAAGAACAAGCATATTACTGATTGTAATCGCAGGCATCTCGCTTCTGATGGCAGGATGCGTCAGCGATGAACTCACCTCCGAACAGATCGCAGAACAGATGCAGGAACACAAGAACACCGTGCAGGAATACTCTTATACCATGGTCATGACCGACATGATGCGCAATGAGACAATAGTTGTCGATCTTGCATACAAAACCCCAGGCATGATCCGGATGGAATACAAGGAACCTGCCGAGGTTGCCGGTCAGTTGCAGGTCTCAAACGGCACATACACATGGATGTATGATCCGGCAAGCAATACTGTCAGGGCGGCAGCAGTCCCTGTGGATGCTCAGATGAATGAAACCTTAAATGCCAGATTCATCGAGGAACTGCTGAATACCTGCACCATCGAAGCGCAGGGACGAGCAGTCGTTGACGGACGCGCGTGTTATGTTATCACAGCAACTCCGGATGAAACAGGCATGTTTGCAACGTCTATGCGATTATGGTTCGACAGAGCGACATGGATGCTGCTTAAAATGGACACCTCGCAGAACGACAAACTGGTCATGCGAATGGAGTACCAGAACGTGCAACTCGATACAGCCATTCCTGACAGCACATTTGAATTCGAGGTTCCGGCGGGCGCAACTGTTGAATCGATGGACAGCGCGACCGCTCCGCCAGAGATGACTCTTGAAGAGGCGCAGGCAGAGGTAACATTTGATATCAGGAAGCCAGATCATCTGCCACCGGGTTACGAGATAGGTATAATTATGACCGTCCCTGTTTCGGGATCTGACAAAGGTGTGATCCTCACATACACTAACGCAACCGAAAAGGACGCGCTATCTGCCCAACTCACAACCATCCAACTGATCGAAAGCCCGTACAACGAGTCTACAGAGCGACAGGTGCCAGAGGGTGGCGATGTTGAGACCGTCCTGATCAACGGGCATGACTGCACCATAACGATGATGCAGGGAATGATGGGCGAGACCCGGGTATTGCAATGGGACGACGGCGAATGCGACTTTATGCTGGCAGGCGCGCTCAACCAGGAAGAGATAATCCGGATTGCGGAATCGATCCAATGATTTAATCGTCTGATCACCCGCATAAGCACCACACAACATCACGGCGCAGAAACGTAAACCGAGATGCGAAGTAATCTCGGTTTGATTTTTTTATTATACGGTCTCGTCACTTCCGCACAAGCACGCTCACCACATCCTCGTCAAATAGGGCGTGCGATAGACCCACGTGCTGTCCTGCATGTTTTGCTGATTCGCCCCAGACCTGCGCATATCGAAACTTTCTCACAAAGTCGCGGTGGATGGTGGCGCAGACATCAACAATGCGCGCACCACTCTTCATGATCATCGGCTCGTCCATGTCAGGCGGCTGCCCCTGCGGCTTTAAATAGATGCGCATGAACCCGAGGTCCGTATATATCCGCTCCTTTAACTCAGCGAGATTTGTGTCTTCGTCCGCCGAGATCGCAACCGCATCAGGAAATCGCGCTCTACACTCTGCCAGCACCTGCGGATCAGCCAGATCGATCTTGTTCAGGACGGTTACGGCTTTAACATACCTGCGATTTTCGGTGATAACATCGATAAGTTCATCCACGGTTATATTTTGCCGTATGATCACATTTGCATTATGTATCTTATATTCTGACAGTACTGACTGAATTGTTTTCTTATCAAGATCAACATCAATGGTGCTGTTCACCCGGATTCCGTCTTTGATGTCTCTGTGGACAACAACGTTTGGGGGTGCTGTATTGATCCGGATCCCGGCGTTATACAGCTCCTTTAAGAGCACATCATACTGGTGTGGTTGGAACACATCCACAATGATCAGGACCATGTCAGCATTCCGTATCACTGAGATCACCTCCCTCCCACGCCCGCGCCCGATCGATGCGCCCCGGATAAGTCCGGGAACATCAAGAAACTGTATGCGGGCTCCGCGATACTCAAGCGTGCCAGGAATCACATCGAGCGTGGTGAACTCATAAGCAGCTACCGCAGCGTTGGCGCCGGTGAGGGCGTTTAATAATGTCGATTTACCGACCGATGGGAACCCAACCATCACAATGGTTGCGTGCCCGGATTTCTTTATGCTGTATCCATCGCCACCCGATTTTGACGATATGCGCTTCTGTATATCATCCCGATATCTAGCAAGCTTTGCCTTGAGCCTCCCGATATGGTGGGATGTCGCCTTGTTGTACGGGGTTTTCCTGATCTCATCCTCAATACGCGTGATGTCGTCTTCGGTTGCCATTGTATGACCGATTATTTAGCCGGTACGTGGATAAGGGTTTATGGTACCACTGCCATATACGAAAGTGATGACCTCGCGCCCAGTACGCACACTCTTCTGCCCGGAATGTGGCAAAGAGACCAGCGAATTATATGACAATCGGTGCAGTGAGTGTTTTCTGAGCACCCTTACGCTTATCAAGTGCCCTTCGGTCCTAAAGATCCGTGTATGTCCGGTTTGTGGTGCACACTTCACCGCCGGAAAATGGGTTCGTGAGACTGACCAAAGAGATGTGCTTTTTCACGAAATAACCGGATCGATAACACTGCATCCTGACGCAAAGCATGAAGAACTCGATATTTCCGAAGAAGAGCTTGATCAATCAAGATTTCTGGTGCATGTCACGATAAATGCGGTTGTAAGCGGTCTCAATGCGACTGCCACTGTAGATGTTGAGGTGCGGGTCAAAAAAGAGACTTGTGATACATGTAGCAGGATCGCGGGAGGCTATTACGCTGGAATTGTGCAATTGCGGGCAGATAACCGTATCATAAGTGAAACGGAGGTGGACCGGTGCATAAAGCTGGCTGATCGTCTGCTTAATAAACTTACAGAAAAGGGAGATCACTTTGCATTTGTTTCCAAGGTCGAAGAGCTTAAAGAAGGGGTTGACTTGTATATCGGATCTGCCGCGTCATGCAAGCAGGTCTGCCGCGCAATCATCAGGGAACTTGGTGGATCGTACACCACATCACCATCGCTGGTTGGCAAGAAAGACGGCGAGGACTTGTACCGAATCACCTGCGCCATGCGACTTCCTGAGTTCATACGCGGTGATATCCTAGCTATACGGGACCTGGTGGTCGAGGTCACGCATCAAGATAAGCAGATACACGGCACCGATCTAACCGATGGGCACAAAGTTTCACTGGGCGCGGGCATGGACGCGCCCGCTGCGAAAATCGGAAGCCGGAATGATGCCACAATGACTGTGCTGGTGGCAATTGAGGGTGATACGGTTCAGATCCTTGATCCGGAAACTTATAAGACAATTCTCTTAAAAAAACCAGTTTTCCTTTCTGAAGACTCCGGAAGCGAGGTGTGTGTTGTCAAGACAAACGAGGGAGTCTTCCTGCTCCCTAATATCCTGAATTCCAGGTGATATGAATGGTAACCCCCATGGTGCGCCAGTGTATCCGCATACCCCCCTCCGCGGGTCAGGGGCTGTCATGCCATCCCGGGGTTACCTGAGATTTCATGAGATTTCATGAATATGTTCAAGTGAGTTATAGGTAAAATATGTAAAATCAGTGTTCATCTGTCGCTAAAAGCTTTTATTAGCCACAAATTTCACAGATGGACGCATATTAAATGTTATTTACTTAAAATCGAGGTTCATTCATGAGATTTCATGTCATATCTAAGCTCATCCGACCGCACCACCTGCAAGGATATGACCCAAACACCACAAACACCAACAATGTAACAACCCCTCGAATCAGAAATGCTTATATACAAGGATGACTCATGCAAGTAATATCAACTCCTTACATGCAATCAAAAAGCGTCGACCCTGATCATGGGATTCCATGATGCAGATGTTTGATGCTTTGGATTACATATATCCTTATGGGGACGGAAGATCGTTCTGTCCGACATTGGTCCTGATATATCGGTCAATTTTGATCGGTAGTGTGCAAAACCTATCAATTCCAAGAAGTGTGCTATAAATTCTGGTTGATCCTGCCAGAGGTTACTGCTATCGGAGTTCGAGTAAGCCATGCGAGTCTAAAGGTTTCTTCGGAAACCTTGGCGGACTGCTCAGTAA
>CBDUQO010000060.1:0-10584 GCA_965369365.1 uncultured Methanosarcinales archaeon | reverse complement strand
GGGCGGCATTCATCCCCGCTACAAGTAGCGGGGTCTTCTGCCGCGTACCTATAAAAAAACTCTGTGTCCCTCAGTGACCTCTGTAGTTAATTATCTATAAAAAATAATAAAGAATTGAAGGATCTTTTGCAATAACTTCTTGTCCCATTTTTCGTTTAATGTTGGGTGATTCAAAACTAACCTCTTCAGGTTTAACCAGATTGATTTTATTAGACTTGTTGCGGAATAACTTGGAAAAGCCCGTAGAACGGATATCCATGAAAAGGAGCAATATGCGCGGAGTAATGGACGCCTTAAAAGGCGGCATTTCGTAGAATTTTATATCGCAACAAGTCTATTCATGATTATCCACCTCCACGCCATTTAATGAACTTTTAGTCATATCCATATTTTTATCTGCCTATATAAGTACATATCCCGCACCACTCCAACCCCAACATTATATCCCATATCACTCCACATCCCGACAATATGCTTATCAACTTGACTGCAATTCCGCCCTTGATCGCCGCCTATGATCACAGCAACATCGAAATCATCCTCAATGGTAGGGGGTTGGGAGATCGGTTAAGAATCATTAGACCTCAGGAAAAAGACTAAACCATAATCACGAAACACCATACACCAATGGACGCAAAAACCAAAGCGATCCTCATCGCAGAGGGTCTGGCAGATATTGATCCCGAACTGCTTGACAGCCCGAAAGTATCGACCGCAGGACCGGGCGCGGGCATCTCCTCCTTTTTCTTCAGGTCAGGCGGTCACCGCGTTCGCCTGGAGGCAAGAAGAGACCCGGATGCCCGGCTCAGGGTGCGGCGAGTATCACAAGAGGGCGGTGAGGTTGCCATCCTCTGCGACGGCAGGGAGATTGTGCGCGGCACCATCGAACCCACGTTGCTACACTGCCCTGAGCAGGCATACCTCACCATCAGCGAGCGGTGCATATACGATTGCACGTTCTGCCCGGTCCCAAAGCTTGCAGGCAGAACTAAGTCCCATGATGAGGTCCTGAAGATGGTTGCTGATGCACACACTACAGGAAACATGCGTGCGATCTCCATCACGTCCGGGATTGAGCATTCCCCGGAGGAAGAGGTTGCGCGGGCTGCCAGTGTTGTGGAATTACTTGTAAGATACAATGTCCCAATCGGTGTCTCCGTATATCCGACCGCTGACTCGTCTATGATCCTGAAGGAAGCAGGAGCTCTTGAAATTAAATACAACGTCGAAACAATGGATCGAAACATCTTTAAGCGTGCATGTGCCGATATGGACCTTGATTTTGTGCTTGAGTCGCTTGAGGACGCTGTCAGGATATTTGGCAGGAACCGGGTCTACTCAAATTTCATCGTCGGTCTTGGGGAATCTGATAAAACCGTGGAAAAGGGTGTGCGGGTGCTTGCAGAACTCGGAGTAATCCCCATCCTCCGCGCGCTTGTTCTGCATCCGCTCCGCCCGGACCTTGCAGACGTCTGCCCGGGTGCTGCGCGCCCGAGTGCAGATCGATTGCTTACGTTGGCAAGATTCGAGCGGAAGGTGCTGGATGATTGCGGGCTTAACGCCAGCATTTCAGAAACAATGTGCCTACCATGCACGGGTTGTGATCTTGTGCCACACCGGGATGTATAACCACAGAACGAAAATATTTTACCCAAATATTTATGTAGGACTTGCTCCTACTGGTAAATGAACCTAAAGTAATACAAAAGTAAAGAGAGGCAATCTGCGGAAGTCAACTCTTCCGGCTTTATATTATTTTAGTGGAGGATTAACGATGGAAGGAACAGTTAAATGGTTCAATATCAAAAAGGGATATGGTTTTATCACTGGTGACGACGGTGAGGATTATTTTGTGCATTATACAGCTATAGAAGACAATGCATTTGTACATGATGATGACCGCGTATCTTTCGACACTGCGCAGACCGAGCGAGGAAACCAGGCTCAAAACGTCGTGCCACTCAAAGATTAAAACAAAAATAACCCGGATTTGAGGCAGTATCTTGTGCATCCAAATCCGGTACGATTGCTCGAGGTCAAAGCTGTCATGCTACTCTGGCTTATGGGCAGTATGTGTTTAGGAGTATGTTTACACTTGAGAGGGGGTTTTTCATCCTCTGGAACTTAAACTTTGGAAGACCGTGGAGAGAACAGAGAACACAACAATTCTCTGTGCCTTCTACGTCCTTTGTGAGGCAATTACGATCCAGCGCGGGCATAATAGACCGCCAGACACTCTTTTGCATATTTGACTGCAACAATCTCAGTTGATTGTGATCTTCTCTCGACAGATGCCGTTTACGTCTCCATACACGATTTCTACACTTACATCCTTCCCGGTAAGCGTCTCCAGTGCTCCCTCGAGATATCCACGCGTAATAGCGCAAAGTGAAGATTCTGTCGTGAGTTTACGATCTTTGAGGATGTCACGTATGAAACACTTGAATATGTTGATATATAGTGTATCACCCTCTATATGGTCAAGTTCCATCTCATATCCATACCACATATCTGTATGATAAATAAATGTGTCTAAAGCCTCTTCCACGTTTTCTATCATGCCAAAACGTTCTTTTACCGCTTTCCCAAGCCGCTTTCCCGAAGCCTCACCCATACGTGCAAAGAAGTCTTCGGCTTTGCCTGACTCTGCCATGTCATCCATTATACATGAAACTTCGCCGGCAAGTATCGTCAATGCTTTGTTAAGAGCTTTAGAATCTCTCAATTCGTCTTCTAATGAGTCTATCTTCATCTGTTTGGTGTCAGGCATAGTAACATCTCCAACTATGTGTATGGCTGAATTTATATGACTTCCTCCCCACTACAAGTAACGGGGCTTCCTGTTTCATGGGACGCCCAATGGCGCATCTCCACAGGCTTAAATTCCGCACAGTCCATACGTACATCAGGCGTCTTGCCAGCACTTTCAGCTTTGCAAGACAAAACAGACTTAACCCGGATATATTTAAACGTTTTGGCGCGGCATTCATCCCCGCTACAAGTAGCGGGGTCTTCTGCCGCGTACCTATAAATGTTATTTAGCCTGTACTTTCCGGCAAGAAAAATAACCGTAGAAGTTTAAGAGAACATTTAACCGTTTATCCCCCCATCCATGCACTCTCCGGTTAAATTTCCTGTTGGGTTACAGTATGTCCCATGTTCAAGGTAGTTCCTGTATAGTGAAGTCCCCCGATGGTTGTTTTAGGTACCTGAGTAGTTACTCTCAAACACACTCTTTGTATTCGTGAACAGACATGTTCAAATGAATCGCATAATCGACGCGAGTGAATTTACACTGTTCGGATCTTTAGCGTTCACTTAATAATGATTTTTTCCCGACATACGCCGTCAACATCACCGTATACAACCTCTACGTCCACATCTTTCCCAGTAAGCTCATTCAATGCTCCTTTAATATAACCACATGTGATGCTACATAGTGGAGATGTGGTTGTGAGCTTCCGATCCTTAAGAATGTCTCGCACAAAACAAGTGAGCACGTTGATATAAATCGTACTATCCTCAATATGATCGATCTCAATACCATACCCACGCAACAATTCAGTATGGTACATAAGAATGTCCAGAGCTTCTTCCACCTTTGCGATCGTGCCAAAACGATCTTTTGTGCTCTTACCAAGACGTCTTCCGGCGTCTTCACCCATAACCCTACAGATACTCTTTGCATCATCCGTCTTCGCCATCTCATCGAGTATCATCGAAACTTCGCCTGCGAATACTGTCAACGCTCTGTTATGTGCCTTACAGTCATCGAGTTCATCGTGTAATGATTGCACTTGCAATTTTTCTGTATTAGACATGGTAATGCCTCCGGCTTGCTTCCAGTTTAATATGGACTTTCCATGCACATAAGTTTTATTGTAGGCATGAACAATCAAATTCCCAGCGAAATTGCTATGTTTCGCGATAGTTAGAATCGTAGATTTCATGATTTTAATACGAATACACACATTTGTGTGAATCATACAAATTGGGATGGTGAACTCCTTGCCAGCTTGTATGCACTTACTCCATCGCAAATATTAAAGTACCCAACAGTCATTATGTATGGAAACAGAAAAGTGATACCATGGCAATCAAATACCCATTCATCACAGAAAAAGCAACGATACAACTGGAAGAAGAGAACAAACTTCAGTTAATCGTGGATATCAACGCAAACAAAAACCACATCAGGAAGGAGATCGAGGAGATCTATGGGTTTGAGGTTGCCAGAATTAGGACAATGATCACCCCAACAGGAAAGAAAAAGGCAATTGTGGCGTTTACAGATAGTGATGCGGCAAGTGAAATTGCAACTAGAATTGGATTGTTTTAGTTAAGGTGAATATATAATGGGAAAACGAATCATATCGCAGAACAGAGGGCGGGGCGGACCAACGTACAGAGCGCCTTCCCATAAATACAAAGCAAAACTGATGCATCCGAGTATAAGCGACACCATTGTCAGAGCAAAGGTTGTCGAGATCCTGCACGACCCTGCAAGATCAGCACCGATTGCGCGGGTTGCCTTTGAGAATAACGAAAATCGACTATTACTTGTGTCTGAGGGAACTTTCATCGGGCAGGAGATCGAATGTGGCATAGGAGCCAAGATTAAAGTTGGAAACACACTGCCATTATCTGAGATCCCTGAAGGTACGCCGTTGTGCAATATTGAGGCTCATCCTGGTGACGGTGGACATTTTGCAAGGTCATCCGGTGTTCATGCACTTCTGATTACTCATGATGTTGGCAAGACATTAGTACAAATGCCATCCGGTCTGATGAAATGGCTGCACCCACGCTGCAGGGCAACGATTGGCGTGGTTGCTGGTGGCGGGCGCACCGATAAGCCATTCATGAAAGCGGGCAAGAAATACCATAAATTAAAATCACGCGCGGCGAAATATCCACGTGTGAGCGGCGTTGCTATGAACGTGGTTGACCATCCATTTGGTGGTGGCAACAAGCAGCATCCGGGGCGACCAAAAAGTGTGAGTAGAGGCACTCCGCCAGGTAGGAAGGTAGGAAGCATTGCGTCTAGACGGACTGGAAAGCGTTAGGTGATAAAATGGCTAAGAAAACAAAGAAGAAGATACCACGAAAAAAGGGAGAATTCCTGTATCGTGGACGTTCCATTAACGAATTGCGAGGAATGTCACTCCAGGAGTTCACAGAACTGCTGCCGGCATCCCAGCGCAGGAAGATCCGGAGAGGATTGAACGAGAACCATAAAGCACTAATCCAGCGTGTTAAGGATGGCGATACCGAACTAAAAACACATCTTCGTGATATGATAATCCTACCGGATATGGTAGGTATTGATCTTGAGATCCATAATGGTAAAATGTTTAACAGGGTGTCGGTGCAGCCGGAGATGATTGGACACTACTTTGGTGAATATGCACTTACCAGACAGGTAGTGAGACATGGCAGCGCGGGTGTTGGCGCGACTAGATCCAGCAAGTTTGTGCCACTTAAGTGATGAGATAGTAAATCTGAATTCACTAAATCATAATTTAAAGGAGATACAATGGCGAGGATCAAATATTCATGTGAATCAAACCCACGAACGTCATCACGAGCGATGGGTTATGAGTTACACATTTCACCAAAGCATTCGAGAGAGATCTGCTCTACAATCAAGAAGATGAAGACGCCGAAGGCAAAGCAATTTCTCGAGGATGTAATAGCGCTTAAGCAGGCGGTTCCGTTTAAGCGTTACAATGGTAATGTTGGACACCGGCGTGGCAGAATGGCTGCTGGTAGGTATCCTGTGCGTGCGGCAACCGAGATTCTTAAAGTGCTTGCCAATGCCGCGCAGGGCGCTGAGGACAAAGGTCTTGAGCCCGATCGCATGAGGCTTACGCACACGGCGACCAAAATGGGTAGGACAATTCGTGGAACCATGCCGCGTGCAATGGGTCGCGCAACTGCAAAAAACACCGAAACTGTGACAGTTGAAATCATTCTGGAGGAACTATAAAATGGCAGTTGAGCGAAAATTTGTGCACCAGGGTTTGAACAGGGCACGGATGAATGAATACTTCTCAAAACAGCTCGAGCGTGCCGGTTATGCTGGAATGCAGATTAACAGAACCCCAATGGGAACTCAGATTACAATTTTTGCAGAAAAACCAGGAATGGTTATCGGAAAGGGTGGGAAATCTGTTCGCAATCTGACAAGTGATCTAAATACTTTTTACGATCTCGACAATCCTCAAATAGATGTTCAGGGTGTGAGCGTGCCCGAATTAAACGCACAATTAATGGCATCGCGTATTGCAAGCGCGCTTGAACGCGGATGGTATTTCAGAAAAGCAGCGCATTCGACACTTCGCAGGATCATGGGCGCTGGCGCACTTGGTTGTAGGATTGTGCTTTCCGGAAAGCTCACTGGTCCAAGATCGCGGATCGAGAAGATTGTTGAGGGTTATATCGTGCATGCAGGCAAGCCGGCTGAGGAGATTGTACATACCGGCTTTGCAACTGCGGTCAGGAAATTGGGTACAATCGGATGCAAGATCCAGATCGTGCTGCCAGATACCACGCTACCTGATGTTTTCAATTTGGTAAAGGTCGAGGCACCGGAACCTGTGATGGAGACACCAGAGCTTGCAGTCGGATCAGCAGATAAGATGTCCGGATCGGTTACAACAACCGAACCAGCAATCAAACCAACTGATGCCGAGGTGGAGACACCATCCGGAATGCCAGCAGGCGTCACAGAGACCCCGGGGGCTGTTATGGCGGAAGATTCTACAGGCACCACACCCGCTCCAGTTGAAACGAAGGGGTTGCACACCGAAAAACTCACCGAAACAAAAACCCCGCAGATGGCTGGGAAAAAGGCAGAAACCCGCAATGTAAGCGGTATTTGGGAGCACACGCACGACGATCTTGACTGGCATGTGATGGCAATTGTGCACAAGCCAAATGAGATCGGTGAACATAAAGAGGAAATTCGAGTAGTTGATGGCGTCACTGAGCACAAGCATGGAGGGTTCAGTTACTGGCATCCGAAATCGCGCGTGCATAAGGAGGCATAGAGCAGATGGCAAAACTTCGATCAGAGGAGATCCGTAACATGAGTCCGCAGGAAATGCTCGATGAGCTTGAATCACTGCGGGCAGAGTTGATCAAGGAGCGCGCGCTTGCATCTGCCGGCGGAGCGCCAGAGAACCCTGGACTTATTGGAGAACTACGACGTTCTATCGCACGAATCAGGACGATCCAGAAAGAGAAAGGTCTGTGATCATCTTTTAATCAATTTACGGATGATTTATAACTGATTCATGACCAATTTCGTGGCAAAATGGCTATGGCTGAAGGATACAATATCACCCCTGAAAATCTGATATATCATACGCTGATCGGTCTTGAAGCTGTGGTTTCAGGCAGCACGAATCCTGATATGGTTGGGATCGCAGGCGCGGTGATCGACGAGACGAGAAACACGCTGGTCATCAGTCCTTCCCTAACCGGGATATTCCACGGGAAATCGAACAAGGATATTGGTAGTGCTATTGGTAGTGGCAGTGGCGGGGACCGCGGTGGCAGAGGCGTTTTGCCAGAGTTACTATCACCAATACCACTAGAATGTGACTGCGCCGCTCCTGGATTGTTATCCGGAAATGACGACAGGATCATCCCAAAGTCAAATACCACTTTCATCTTTGGACTGCCGGGAAGTGACCGGGTCAAGGTCATGGTCAACGGAGGCTTGCTTGTGGCACGCCCCGAAGACCGAATTGCAAAGAAACATAAGAAGCCCGGACGCATATAGAACAACAACCGGGCAATGAACAATCGAATCGAAAAATAGATATTAATAGAGGAATAATTGATGGCAAGAAATATTGGATTGGCGAACGTACCCATACCGTCTGACACGTGTGAGGATCCGAACTGCCCGTTCCATGGTAAACTGTCGATCAGAGGGCAGGTGCTGGACGGAGTCGTTATCGGTTCCAAGATGGACAAAACTGTGGTGATCGAGCGCACTCATGAGAGAAAAATATTCAAATACGAGCGATACGAAAAGCGCAGTTCTCGAATTCATGCTCACAACCCCCCGTGTTTGAATGCGAAGGAAGGCGACACTGTACGAATTGCTGAGTGCCGCCCGCTAAGTAAGACTAAATCTTTTGTGGTGGTGTCAATAACATGAAGGGCATTCGGGCATCAATGACACGCCCGCTTAACGCGGGAGCAAAGTTAAACTGCGTGGACAATACCGGCGCAAGGGTCGTAGGAGTTATCTCAGTCATTGGCTACCGCGGTGTAAAGAACCGGTATCCAAAGGCAGGCATCGGAGATATGATTGTAGTGTCTGTGAAAAAAGGCACTCCTGAGATGCGCAGGCAAATCCTGCGGGCTGTGGTGATCCGGCAGAAGAAGGAATATAAACGCCCAAATGGCATGCGCGTGTCGTTTGAGGACAATGCAGTGGTAATCACTGACGATGACGGCATCCCGAAGGGTACCGAGATCAAAGGACCGGTTGCAAGAGAGGTAGCAGAGCGGTTCCCGAAGATAGCGTCTGCAGCAACGATCGTTGTATAGTCTTCAAATATTCTTTGATGGCAACCAGGTATTAGCGGCGGCTATCATTTTATTGCTGCGTACGTGGCGATGTGGTGGCGGTTGTGCATTATCAGAACTTTGCGGGTGCGGGGAGCAGTCAATTGGGAAACACTATAATAACGTAGCAACAAACATCGCCTTTAAGAAAACCCCTCGATGGATTATGGATATTAGATAATACGCTTTGGAAAAACACGGAGCGAATGGCGATGGTAAATATAATCGAGAAACCGAAAACGATTACCCCGCACCCAAACCTGCCGGACTATGACGAGACTTACAGAACGTTTGAGTGGAAGAATGCATACGACCGGGTTACATGGGACGACCGCGGCAGGCTGAATGCGGCAGAGAGCGCAGTGGACCGACATGCCAGATCATCACTGAAGCACAAGGTCGCACTGTATTGGCAGGGGGCGGACAAAAATGAGAAATACACGTTTCTCGAACTCTCCAATCTCTCAAACAGGTTCGCAAACGTCTTAACGTCAGCCGGGATCGAGCAGCGCGATCGTGTATTCATATTCCTGCCACGAATCCCGGAACTCTACGCAAGTTTTCTCGGCATCATAAAAACCGGAGCGATCGCTGGTACCATGTTCTCTGCATTCGGACCGGATGGACTGTATGACCGCCTGCACGGTAGCGGCGCACGTTACCTGATCACCAATTCGAGTCTCAAGGAGCGGGTATATGAGATAAAAGACGATCTCCCGGATCTTGAGCGGATCATCGTGGTAGACGAAACCGATGTCGCGGAGGGCGAGATCAGTTACCCTGAAGCGATGAAGAAAGCATCTGATACGTTCGATGTTGCGATGATGTCGCCCAATGATCCTGCATTCATGTTGTACACGTCCGGAACCACGGGAAAGCCGAAAGGCGTGGTTCACAGGCATCTTGCGATCGTGCAGCAGCATCTGACCACCGAATGGGTGCTGGACCTCCACGACGATGATATCTACTGGTGCACGGCAGACCCTGGCTGGGTCACCGGGATATCTTATGGCATACTCGGTCCGTTCTCATGCGGCGCATCGGTCGTGGTCCACGACGGCAGGTTCGATCCTGATATCTGGTACTCGGTAATCGAACAGTACCGTGTGACAGTCTGGTACAGCGCGCCCACTGCATTCAGGATGCTTGCGCAATCACGCGGCGCGCACAAGAACCACGATCTCAGCAGCCTCCGACACATCTGCAGCGTCGGCGAGCCGCTCAACGCCGAGATCGTGCACTGGGGAATGCGGACGTTTAAGCTGCCGATTCACGACAACTTCTGGCAGACCGAGACCGGAGGTATCCTGATCGCCAATTATCCGTCGATGCCGGTAAAACCCGGCTGGATGGGGAAGCCGATACCAGGGATCACGGCTGCAATCATTGACGACGACGGAACGGAGGTCCGGCGCGGTGTCGAGGGAAATCTCGCGCTGAAACCTGATTTTCCGTCGCTTATGCTGGATATATGGAAGAATCCCTCGAAATACGCGGAGTATTTCATGGGTGGCTGGTATCTCACAGGCGACCGGGCTGTGCAGCACGAGGATGGTTATTTCCTTTTTATTGGAAGGTCTGATGACGTTATCAACACATCTGGCGAGCGTGTAGGACCGTTTGAGGTTGAATCAGTGCTGATCGAGCATCCGGCGATCGCGGAGGCTGGCGTGATTGGAAAACCGGACACGTTGCGTGGCGAGATCATCAAGGCATTTGTTGTGCTTGGTGACGGTTATGAGCCGTCTGATGATCTTGAATCCGATGTGAGACGGTTTGTGAAGACGCGGCTTGCGGGTCACGCGTATCCGCGGGAGTTTGAGATTGTGGAGCAGCTTCCAAAGACCCGGAGTGGCAAGATCGTCAGGAGGATGCTTCGGGCAAAGGAACTCGGGCTTCCGATCGGAGATGTCTCGACGCTTGAGTAGGGGTGAACTACCCCGCCCTATCGGAAGGGGCTTCTTCCTTCAACGATAGCACTTGCGGACACCTGGATCG
>CBDUQO010000059.1:0-10682 GCA_965369365.1 uncultured Methanosarcinales archaeon | reverse complement strand
ACAGGCACAATTCATCTTGCGAGATGCTTGTAACTCGAATTACCATAGAGCCGAAAAGGAGTGGTGATCTCGCAAACTCCGTCTATATCCTTCACACTGAGTTTCTGATTGATCCGCTCCACATACGTATCAACCAGATCCTGGCACTTATTGAAACTCATTTGATGGCACCTCCAGGACACGGACCCTTTTTGGAGGTTCAGACTGGATTTTGGCATGTTGATGCCGATAGTGAAGCCGAGTCAGTATCCGCGGTAGTCTCTGCTTCTGCGCATGATCTCAGTAACCCTGACTTCGTCACCGGCGACCGCATAAATGATTCTGAAACCTCCGACTCGCAGCCGGTACAATTCAGGATTCGTATTGTGCAATTTCTTTATATCTGCTTTTGCACGTCTTTTCCTTGGATATAATTCTAACTCTTCGAGATTTGACAGGATTCGCTCACGTTCGCCACCTTGTAGACTTTTAAGCTGTTTGCGAGCGGTCTCTCCAATCAATATCCTATATTTCATCGAGACTCACGAATTTTTCTTCACAAAGGATTTTTTGCTGACGTTCTATAAAAGCATCATCATAATCAAAATTCTCCAGCCACATATCGAGCGCGTCGGTCACTGCCCTGCCGAGATCGATGTTCAGGTCACTACATTTGCTTCTGAACATGCGATAAACCCCTTCGTCCACCTCTTGAATCAGTTGAGCTGACATACTGTGTAACTACTGGTGAAGCCAGTTATAATTTTTGGTGCGTTGCTGCGGGGAGGGGGTTTCGCTTTGGTGCACCATTCGCCGTGCACCAGAGATATCCAAAACCCACGGTACTCCTCACAGGAATTGCGTGAGATACTGCTTAAGTGGTTTAAAACACCTCATAATGGCAGCAATGAACGAAATACTTCATGGAGAACATAGAGCAAGATGGGTAACAATCTCAAGCGATGAATACGAAAGCATGAAATCAACCATCGAGGTACTCTCTGACAACGAACTTCTAAAACAGATGCAGGAGAGTAGGGAAGATTATCGTCTTGGGAGATTCAAGAAGTTGTCCGAACTGATTGATGATTAGCACTTTCGCAGCTCGTTCTTGCTTTGATGATGAAAAGGCTCATGTTAGCACCTCCTGAAACACTTTACGCAGTTCTTGTATGGTCTCAGCACAATATTTGGCATCGTCTCGGGTTGCCACCACTCCCGGATAGCGATATTGTACGCTGTGCGGGTGAGATCTATAAGCAGGTCCCGGTATCGTTCGAGTTCAGGCACTTCACCAACTATCAAATCAAGCAGCGTCTCCAGTGAATGGGTTCGTGGCGGTTCGATGTTACAAGCTATAGTAATGCCTTGAGATATTTCTCAGCGCACTGCTGCGCATGAAAGCATATTATTGCAGCAAATCGCCTGGCATGCATCTTATAAAGCTCCTCAACCGTCAAATAATCTTCTTCGGCTTTTAATACCCACTCTTTGATCAGTTCTTCATTCATACAGCACCTTTCCCTGGTTCACGATCTTCCTGATGAACGGATCCCCTATCTCAATCCTGTGTTCTATTTCGTCAGGCGTGCGCATAATGATATCCATTGGCAGCAGTCTGGGTCTCGCGATCCTGGAAATATCGGCTGCTTTGCGGATGGGTGAGCCATCGACGTCCATCACGACCAGAATATCCAGATCGCTCTCTCTCTGGTCGGCTCCCCCCATGCCCGTGAGCCGAAGAGGATTATTGTATCCGGATGGAAGTGTTTCACCTTTCTTTGAGACCATCTCTTCAAGAAGCGTGTCTGTTACATCCGGGACGGTTAGGCGGGTTGGATGAGTCACTTTTGCGTCCTCCCTCGAATTTGCGTTCGTGACATTCAGAATGACATTCGGTCTTGCTTTCGGTTGTTCCGGAAATCTTGCGGTCATTTTCATGCCATCACATCAATCGCACTATTCATTAACTTTCGAGCGGAATGGTCATTTAATCAATTTTTATATATTTCAATCATATTAATCTTTTTACTCCAGATAATTTAATGAAAATCATCCAACTGAATAGAACGATTGTTATGACAATCAACTCCATTTGGATGAGACTTATTGAGGTCTTGTCCTCTAAAAGCGATAAACCAAGAAAATAACCGACATTTAAAGCCACGAGGCAACTTTCGAAAATTCCGGTCATACGGTCAAACTTTCCTGTCCTGATCGCTCCTTTGAATAACCACTTTTTACTCATTGGAAAACTGAAATTGACCCCACTAACTGTACAGCTATCCTCTATCAAATGTAAAAAGAATCCAATACCAAAAGCAATGTTGAATACCAGCACCGCCTTTATCGATAATAATTGTGGAAAAATAAGCATTAATATGGAACTATAAACCAAAAGAGCTACGGACGCAATAAGCAACCCCAAAACAGAATGCAATATACCTCTGTGTGTTTCGGTTACCTTGTATTGCAGAGATATCTTATCTTTCTTAACTAAAAATTGAATTATTTTGACAGATGGAATATATATAAGAAACTTCACAATAAACCCGAATATCGGGAGAAAAGGACTTATCCAGCCATTTATCATCTTCCTTGTAGATCCTTTTAGTCCTCTCACCTTCTTATGAAAAATTGCCGCGTCCGGACTATCCGCATCTGGTGCCAGAGACCCTATCCCAACCCCAATCATTGCTAAAATGAATAAACCGGCAGTTGTTCCATCTAGGAAAAAAGGCATCAAGATTACGCTGACGGTGAATAACGATAATGTGATGTGATCTTTTCCCAGCACTTTAACCCCAAATCTTGCACAATACTATGTCCATCAATACGAACGCATATGATTTATGCGTTCCCCCTCGAGGGGGTTTATAGTAGCATAGTCAATATATTCCTAAAAACCATGACCCCCATCGAATCCGAAGCCAAACACATCCAGCCCACATACACCCGCCAGCCCATCCACATAACCCGCGGCAGCGGCACCAGGGTCTGGGACGCTGACGGAAAAGAGTACATCGACTGCCTCGCAGGAATCGCTGTGAACGTCTGCGGACACTGCCACCCGAAGATCGTCGAAGCAATAAAAAGGCAGGCAGAGACCCTGATTCACACATCGAACCTCTACTACACCGAGCCGCAGATCAGGCTCGCAGAGGAACTCGTGAAGCTGACCGGACTTGACCGCATCTTCTTCTGTAACTCTGGTACGGAGGCTGCCGAGGCTGCGATGAAACTTGCCCGCCGTGCGACGGGAAAGACCGATTTCATCGCAGCAGAGAACTCGTTTCATGGAAGAACACTCGGAGCGCTTAGCCTCACACACACAGAGAAGTACCGAAAGCCTTTTGAGCCTTTGATCCCTGGCGTCACGTTCGTGAAGTACGACGACGCATCAGCGATAGAGGCGGCGATCACCCCTGATACCGCCGCGGTAGTCCTTGAAGCGGTTCAGGGCGAGGGCGGAATCAAGATCGCATCAAAAGAGTACCTGAAGGAAGTACGGGAGATCTGCGACGAGCGGGACGTCCTCCTGATAATCGACGAGGTGCAGACCGGGTTTGGGAGAACCGGAGCGTGGTTTGCGTACGAGCACTATGGGATTAAGCCAGACATCATGACAATGGCAAAAGCCCTTGGCAATGGATTTCCGATCGGTGCGATGGCGTCACGCGAGGACCTTAAGTTCGGGCGCGGCGATCACGGCGCAACCTTCGCGGGAGGTCCGCTCGCATGTGCGGCGTCGCTTGCAACAATCGATGTAATCCGGAGCGAGGGGCTTGTCGAGCGCTCGGAGGTGCTTGGTGCGCACCTCGTGAAGGGACTCCAGTCAATTGAGTCACTTGCCGGAAACCGGGTGCGTGAGGTACGTGGTATGGGACTCATGGTTGGAATGGACTTTGAGTCAGGGTGCGGCAAGCTTGTCGACATGGCAAGAGAACGCGGCGTTCTCCTCAACTGCACCGCTGACACAGTGCTAAGGTTTCTGCCGCCGCTTACGATCACAGAAACGGAGATAGAACAGGTTCTTGCGGTTGTCGGGGGTATCGGAGAGCTATAGGGTTTTTGGGTGGTTGTGGATCGGTGCGGTTGACCTGGGAATTTTCGGGCTCCATGGGTTTGGTCACAACATAGAACATAGCCACACCGTAACTACTCCGGTATGTTGGTTGGTCCCCCGATTGCAATCATGTACTTTCTAACAAGAAAAATAATCGCAGAGTAGTTAACCGTTTATTTCTTCTCCGCGTCCATCTGCACACTCTGCGGTCAAATTCCCGGGTTTGGTTACAGTACCCGCCATGTCCGGGGTAGTCCCTGCATAATGAAGTCCCCTGATATCGGTTTTAGGTACATCGGGCTTCCGGATCGCGAACCAGCCCTAACATAGACCACAGCACCGGATTGGCGCCGCCTGCAAACGTCCGCCTGGTGGGGGGTGGCATGTCCGGTCCACGGCGCGTGTCCCAATGATGCTCACACTTATATCTCACTGAAACATATATTGCCACATGTCAGCAGCAACCGATAATGCGACTGTAACTGTTGGTGTTCCTGAAACCATGAGCAGCCGGATGGGAAAAATCGAAAAGGAGCTATTCTTAAGGATTTTGAAAGTGACTGAGGCAGGAGCAGTCGCTGCTGCGCGCTGGATTGGTTATGGGGACCGACATGCCGCGGATGATGCTGCGGTCGAGGCGATGCGAAGAGTGTTTGCACAATTCGATATCGACGGCGAGATCGTTATCGGAGAGGGTGAGCGCGACGAGGCGCCGATGCTCTACATCGGAGAGAAAGTTGGGACCGGAAAAGGTCCGAAGGTCAGCATCGCGGTCGATCCGCTCGAGGGCACGAATCTTGCAGCAGAGAACAAGTTCGGTGCGGCGGCGGTGATGGCGGTCTCAGAACCTGGCGGACTCCTGCGCGCACCTGACATCTATCTTGACAAACTGATCGTCGGTCCCGAGGTGGTGCGGTATGAGCGGAAGACCGGAAAGCACATCGATCTCGACGCTTCGCCCGAATACAACTTAAACATCGTGGCAGAGGCTCTGCACCGCAAGATCGAGGATATTATCGTGGTGATACTCGAGCGGTCCAGACACAATGAGCTGATAAAAGAGGTGCGGGATGCCGGCGCAAAGGTGCGGCTCGTCACTGATGGCGACCTGCTGCCCGGGGTTGCGGCAGGAATCCGCGGCACTAATGTCCATGTCGGTATAGGCATCGGAGCAGCCCCGGAAGGCGTCCTGACTGCAGCGGCGCTGCGAACCACCGGAGGAAAGATTCTCAGCAGGTTTGTCCTTCCGGCAAAGGCAAATCGGAAGAGCGATGCGGAGATACAGAGTGAATATGATCGGTTCATGCCAAGATTGCTTGAGATGGGGATTACTAATATAGATAAACTGCTTTACACAGAGGATCTTGCGCCTGGAAAGGATGTGATATTCTCAGCAACTGGTGTGACACAGAGCGACCTCTTTGAAGGCGTGAACTTCTTTGAAAACGACGGTGCACGGGTGCGATCGGTTGTCATGGGCTCAGGATCCGGGACGGTCCGCTTCATTGACACGATCTATGTACTTGACAAGGTGCTAACGCCAGTCCGGTTGCGGTGACGGTATAAATCTGAAATCGCAATACTGATCCGTAATTAAGACATATAATGGTGGAGTGGAGTATGAGTGGACTGATACTGAATGCAACGATCTGCGCCGCGATAATGCTGTCTGCATTCGCGTTCGCATTGACGCTATACCGAAACAAACCGAAGTGTAAAGACCAGAGCACACCTTCAATGATAGCGTTGATCGATTTCTGGGCGCTGATCGCGCTTTCTTTCATGTTCGTCTGTGTGCGGGTGATTGCAGCGTTTTACGGGTATGTCGAAGTCGATAGAATGTGTTATTATATTGCGGCAGTTCCTTTCGCATTTCTCCCGGTACCAATAGTATTTTTCATCGTTTATGTTACCACAGGGGATAAAACATCAAGTTGGGCGATGTCTCTACTGTTTTCTATATTTGGCATCGCGTATCTGGCGTTTCTTTACACATCCGGAGTTGTCGGTCCTGAGGTCACCTACTGGGCAACCATCTTCTCGATCGACAGCGATATCGCGATCACCGTGTATATGGCAGGGCTTTTTATCGTGCCGACCGCGATGATCTTCGCACTTCTTGGAATCACACTTATCCGGAAGATCTCAAGACGTCGCCGGTATCATATTGCGCTGGTGCTGGTTGCGATATCCCTTGTCTTCGACTTCATTCTCGTGGATATGGTGGCAGTTCAGGATATGATGCAAGTAGTAGCCCGCATCTTCATCCTTATCGGGGTGGTGCTTGCATTTCTTGCATACTATCCGCCCGACATACTGCAGGACCGCCTTAGCATCCGGAAAATCCGGGACGCGGAGCCTGATGCGGGGGGAATCGATGAGTGAGATCGATATTTCCCTTGAAGGCGAAGTTGCCATGTATTTTCAATCGCTTGGCATCAACAACGGTCCAGGTGACATTCAGTACCGCTTGATTATCCACGTTCTTGCAGAAAACGAGGGACACGTCACCATGTTTGCAGATATCAGGGCATATACGGACCAGATCGCGGATCGCGGCAGTGTTGGAAGCAAACTCAAGGTTGTCTTCCTGATGTCAGGACTGGTAGAGAAAGTGCACCGCGGCGGATATGTGATCACAGACAAGGGGCTTGCAGCCGCACGGTTCATCGAACAGTCCACCAAATTCTACAGGAAGGCGATGCAGATCGATGGCATCGTCGAACGGATGCCCTGAACCATGAAACCATGAAAATCGGAATCGTAGTCACCGACCATGGCGATTGGACTGCCATGGCTCTTGTTCGATCGATAAAAGAGATCGGTGCGACCCCGGCCATACTCAGGTTAGATGAAATCACGGCACACATCGGTTCACCGGATCTTCCCGGGACATGCGGCATAGACGCAATCATCGTACGAGATATTGGTGCAGGTGCATTTGAACAGGTCTCTTTCAAGTTTGATCTGCTAAAAATCCTTGCCAGAGATATACCAGTCATCAACACACCTGAAGCCATCCGGAACGCTGCGAACAAGTATTATTCACTCCATCTTCTCAGAAAATCAGGTCTTCCGGTCCCAAAAACAGCCGTGACCTGTGATGCAAATGTTGCGATGAGGATACTTGATAATTGGGGCGAGATTGTGATCAAACCGATCTTTGGGTATAAAGGCATCGGAATCACGCGGTTTCGCAGCGACCCGGAACTATCCATCCGGAATCGCGATTCTATCGATAAAATACTCGCTGAAAGAGGTGTGTTGTACATTCAGGAATTTATACCGATGAACCGGGATATACGGGTGTTTGTCGTCGGAAAAACGGTTGCAGGCTCGATCTACAGATATGCCCAGGTCGGGTGGATCACTAATCTGAGCCAGAGCGGGCGACCTCTACCATGCGTGCTTGACCAGTCACAGGAAGAAGTGAGCGTTTTGGCGGCTGAAGCTGTCGGCGCCACTTTTGCAGGCGTGGACCTCGCCGAGACAAAGGATGGTTTTGTGATTCTTGAGGTTAACGGCACGCCATCAGGGAAAGGAGTATTCGATGCGTGCGGAGTCGATGTTACCAAAAATATCGTGGAATTGTGCCGCACGATTGCAATGCGTTAAACACGGATAGGGGATATATTGATGGTAACCAAATGACACGATCCGACCAATACATGCTGATCAATGATCTGGTGCTTCACCATATCATCACGTATGCCTGCCTTCATGAGAGCGACGTGGTTCTGGAGATTGGTGCAGGAACTGGCATTCTCACAGAAAAACTCGCCGAGCACGCAGGCATGGTAATTGCGATCGAATCTGACGCACATATGGCAAGATCGCTCACCCAGCGGTTCAAAGACACGGCTGAAGGGGTGGTGGAAGTGGTGCATGGTGACGCGCTGAAAGTAGAGTTTTCACAGTTCCCGTGGTTCAATAAAGTCGTTTCGAACCTGCCTTATTCGATATCTTCGAAGATCACGTTTAAATTGCTGAAGCATCCGTTTGAAGAGGCGATTCTGATGTACCAGTATGAATTTGCAAGACGACTGGCTGCATCACACGGGTCAAAGGATTACGGAAAGCTTTCGATCTGTGTTCAGTATCTTGCTGATGTGGAGCTGCTTGAAATCGTGCCGCCCACCGCGTTCTCCCCGCAACCTGGTGTGAGGTCTGCAATCGTACGCATGACCCCGCGTGCGCCGGAATATGAGGTGGCTGACCGCAAGTTCTTCTCAAGGTTCTTAACAGCAGTCTTCTCGCAGCGCAGAAAGAAGCTGAAGAACTCGATTGCAGCATTTACCAGCATCAAGGATGTGGGGCTGCCCGATGATCTACTGAACATGCGACCTGAAGAACTTCCAGCCGCCAGACTGGCTGAAATATCAGATGTTTTGTACTACCATGAAAGGGATTAACCTTATTGCCGCAAACGCAAGAGATACGACTGAATGACTGCGATGCACCTGAACATCAAACATGAATACAAAAGGCAGACGATTCATGTCTTAATCGGGATGATCGTACTGATGTTCCCGTTTGTTCCCATACAGTACCTCGTGCTGCTGTTGCTCGGGCTGTTCTTCTTTGTTCTGCTGCTACCAATGTCAAGCAAGCTTTTTGGAGTCCTCACATCGTCAGATAAAGCTACCCGGGGAAGACCCGCAGGTGCGATCTGCCTTAGCGGAAGCATGTTGATTATGGTTTTAGTCGCATGGGCGCTCACCTTCACTGAATATGAGTTTCCAATCTTCCTGATCGGGGGTGCGATCGCAATCACCACCTTTGGCGACGGCATGGCAACCATCCTCCGCGTGACCGAGCAGGCAAGGTATGATATACTCAACAACATCGAGTACCCAAAGCGGCAGTATCAGGGAGAGCAGACCAAACCAGAGTCAGTCAAAGCCAGCCTGACGATTCTTTCTGTCGGGGCTATCTTTTCGTTTCTGATCGGGGTATGGATTGTGTACTGGACCGAATACGCAGTGTCATTCCAGTTGTTATTCTTTATCTCAGTCATCGGGGGTACGTCCGGCGCGCTTTTTGAATGCATCTCGACACGGATCCATGACAACATCACGGTTCCGATCGGCTCTGCCATGGTGATGTGGCTGCTCTTTGTCCTTGGATACTCGGTCCCACCTATGTATCTGGTGTTTGCGCTTGCTTTTGCGCTGCTGCTCGGGTACCTGGCTTACGTTGCAAAAATTGCAGATATTTCAGGGCTGCTCAGCGCAACACTGGTCGGCGTCCTGATCATCGCATTCACTAATGTCTGGTGGTTTCTGCTTCTCCTGACCTTTTATCTACTCGGAGGCGGGTTCACAAAGTACAAATACGAATATAAAAAGTCACTCGGGATTGCACAGGGAAAAGGAGGGGCAAGAGGCTATCGAAATGTTTTTAGCAACAGCATATTCGCGATCGCCGCAAGCATCTGCTACACCATATTCCCGCAGGAGTCATATCTGTTCCTGTATATCTATCTCGGCTCAGTTGCAACCGCAACCGGCGATACGCTTGCAAGCGAGGTCGGCACAACATACAAGGGCAACCCTCGCATGATCACTACACTCAAAAAAGTCGAGCCGGGCACCGACGGGGGCATATCTACGCTCGGCGAGACTGCATCCCTATTAGGCTCACTGGTGATCGCCATCTTCGCGGTTCTTTTTGGCGTGATTGCGGTTGACCCAATCCGTCTGTGCTTGATCGGCATGACAATCGTTGTCGTCAGCGGGTTTGTGGGCACCAACATCGACAGCCTGCTCGGCGCAACCCTGCAGCAGCGAGGCATACTCTCCAACAACGGCGTGAATGTGGTATCAACGCTCGCAGGAGGTCTCGTGGCTGGTGCGATGTGGATGGTGGTGTAAAGTCTACTTCCCTCGCTCACGTCCGCTTCACATACCGCCGGACCAGATGCAGCATGTTGCCGCTCTCAGGGATCGCTGCCTCGATCTGCGCGGTCATGCTCAGGACAACCGGCGCATCCAGCAGGTCCCGCATGGCATGTAAGTACGGGGCGCCTGGTTTCCCGTGCATCGTATGGAACCCCGCGATCTCATCACGGGACGCCAGTTCGACCGGATCATCAATGCGCGGCGGCTTATCGATTGTGTACCTGCCTGCCGGGTCCCCGCCGTCGGGCAGCCTGCCAAGTCCGCGAATGATTGCGTAACTGTTCTTGTAATCCTCAATGTATGGCTGGTATTTGACCTTCTCGTCAGGCGCCAAAAACCCGAGCATCTCTTCTCGCACCGAATGCGTAAGTCCAATAATAACGCCGATGATCACACCCTCTTTTGCGGGCATGGAGACAAAACGCCCGATAAACCCGCCGTCCTCGTCGGTGAGTTTCACGGTGTACCGGTCAGCAGATGACACTTCGATGATATCTCCCAGTCGCATTATGGTTTCAATGGTTCCGTATGCGTACTTAAATTTGCGGCGGTGTTGCTTGCTATACCACGTAGCGCCGACAGGCGGTGGGTGTGGATGTGCGATAGGTGGCTTTGTGAGCAAAGCCTCGTGCAAACGGTTGGTTTCACTGTGGTGGTGTTGAAAGTGGCAGGAGGTTTACTGTTACAACACGCGAAAGGAGTTATATAACATGAGCGGTATGTTGACCGTACATGGC
>CBDUQO010000058.1:0-11069 GCA_965369365.1 uncultured Methanosarcinales archaeon | reverse complement strand
ATCTTGTGGTTCCGTATGTATCTGGCTGTAATCCTGTGGTTAGCTAAACACGCACACCAATTTAAAGAGCGTGTGTGTTGGTTTTTTTGAGTTTGTGCCAGCAATGTGAGAAATTCGAACAGGCATTTATGGAAGCATTCGGTCAGACTAAGGATGGTCCTGCAAAGCCGCCAAGAAGATTGCAACAGATGTTTAAGCGAATACTGCCATGGTTGGGTCAAATTGGCTAAATTCAAGCTTTAAAATGCTGCGCAGAAAACGCTTTCACTCCAACCTTCATCACTGCAAGATAAACCCCACTATTGAGACTATAGTGGAGCTGGCGGATTTTGTCAGCGCCTGGGAGCAAGCCACGCCCGGAACTGCCCCGATAAGATTTTGGAGAGTTTTTTTAACTTCTGACCCCGTCAGCGCCCCGCTTGTACCTGCCAAACTCGGAATCAACCAGTTCCGCACCACAGAAAACCGGACCGTCCCTGCACACCCGGTACCCGTCAGGGTCGATGCAACATGCGCCACAGACCCCAATTCCACACTTGATGTACCGATGCAGACTGAACCATGACCGCTTAATCTCCTGATCATTTAGCATCCGCAGGAGCGCATACATCATCGGTTCAGGACCACATGCGTATATGTGTCGGTCAAGAGCACCATCCAGCAGTCCTGTGACCCGACCATGGAATCCCGCAGAGCCGTCGTCAGTTGCGACCATGACCTCACCTGCATCCGAAAATCTCCGCTGGAACAGCAGTTCGTTTCGCGTGCGTGCGCCAAGCAGTGTCAGCACGTCGTACCCCATCTCAAATGCCGCCTCGGCAAGCGGCGCAAGCGGTGCCGCACCAACACCTCCTGCAACGATCAGTACCGGATCATGGATCTCAAAGCCGTTGCCATAAGGTCCCCTGATGCCAATAGTATCGCCGACGCCAAGCCCGAAGAGCGCGGAGGTCGCATCGCCCACCTCCTGTACCGTGATCGTGTTACTGCCTGACAGGGACATCGGAATCTCGTCAACGCCCCTGATCCAGACCATGACATATTGACCGGGCGTGAAGTCGAGCGAGAGGTCAAGGGCAAACGACCTGACAGATGGGGTCTCGTCCCTGATATCGATGATTGTTGTGTTGATTGGTCTCATGATCGTCACCATCTTCTTATGTCAATCTCGTGAAATCTCGTGGTTTGTTCACCTCGGCTAAACACATACATCTATCGTTGATTGTTCTTTTGCGTAAATCTTGTGGTTGCTTACACATCACACACTTTGGGGAACTTCGATGCGATTCTGGCAGGAGTGCCCCCCGGCAACTGAAACGCCCGACACACCTGACCGGAGCGTTCATAACCGCCGTTTTTCGGAAAAGCGCATAATCCAATCATCACAGCGAGCTACTCAACCTTAAAACCATATCCCAGGCACCCCATAGAAATAGTAGAAGCACCGATTATTTATCAGAGCCCGTGGACTGCCAAAAGCTTTACAATCCTGCCAACCAAAAAGCAACCCGGAAACATGGATATCCTGACAAATAGCCACATACAACTCATCGATATCACCCAGTCCCTGAATCAGGAGATCGCAGACGCCGGAACACAGACTGGTGCATGCCTTATATACACGCCGCACACCACAACCGCAGTCATCATCAACGAGAACGAAACCGGTCTTAAAGAGGATATATTAAAATTGTTAAATGATATCATCCCGCGGGCTAAGTATGCGCATGACCGGATCGACAATAACGCACGCTCACACTTGCAGGCGATTATGCTTGGAAATAACGCTTGCATACCGATTGAAGATGGGCGGCTGGATATTGGCATATGGCAGAGCGTTTTTTTCGCAGAACTGGACGGTCCAAGGAGCCGCAGGCTCACCGTGAGAATTATCAACACAACCATAACATAACTCACGTTTACCGCTAAAATATGAATTATATTACAATTGCCCGCATCATTGGCTCGGTACTACGATTCGTCGGGATAGCGATGCTGGTTCCGCTCGCGGTTGCCCTCATCTATGGCGATAACTGTGATCCGTTTCTGATATCAGCCGCTATAACGTTCACGGTTGGCATCGCTCTCGGTCTGAAAACTTATGAAATTGATGATCTTCCGATACGAGAGAGTTTCGCCATCGTTGCGTTTGGTTGGTTCACGGTAGCGATATTTGGGTCATTGCCATACGTGTTCAGTGGAATCCACCCACTGGATGCACTCTTTGAGTCAATGGCAGGATTCACGACCACCGGCTCAACCATACTGCCCGATATCGAGGCACACTCAATGAGTCTGCTCTTCTGGCGTAGTTTCACCCAGTGGCTCGGCGGCATGGGGATCGTTGTGCTCTTTATTGCGATCCTTCCCAAGCTTGCGGTGGCAGGGCGCGACATGTTCCGCGCCGAGGTGCCTGATCCGATCGGCGATAAACTGAGACCAAGACTCGGGCAGTCCGCAAAGATCCTCTGGTCGGTCTATATGATGCTTTCCGTAGCCGAGGCGGTTGCGCTCCGGCTCAGCGGAATGAGTGTGTATGATGCGCTGTGCACCACATTCAGTACGATGTCAACAGGCGGCTTCTCGCCGCACTCGGAGAGCATCGCATTCTTTGGAAGCCCGCCGATCGAGATTATTGTCACATTCTTCATGATCGTTGCTGGCGCCAACTTTGCGCTGCACTTCTGGGTGCTGCGCGGTGAGCATAAACGCCTGCTCAGCGATCCCGAGTTCAGGCTATATCTCTGCATCATTTCGTGCGCCACGCTGCTGATCACGATCATGCTGTGGCGCAGCAGTGGAATCCACTCAATCCGGCTGGCATTGTTCCAGGTGGTCTCGATCCATACAGGCACCGGATTTGCCACTGCAAATTTCGATGCATGGTCCAGCACCGCCAGAATGATCTTATTCATGCTCATGTTTGTCGGAGGGTGCGCCGGATCAACAAGCGGCGGAATTAAGATCGTCAGGATACTGCTACTTACCAAATACGGGTATCGCGAACTGTTCAGGTCGCTTCATCCGAGAGCGATCCTGCCTATCCGGCTCGGGAGAAAAATGGTGCCACAGAATGTTATGGAATCTATATTATCATTTTTTATTTTATATATTCTAATATTTGCGGTTGCTTCGTTGATCCTGAGTGCTCTGGGTATGGATATTGTCAGCGCAACGAGTGCGGCTGCAACCACGCTCGGGAACGTCGGACCCGGCTTTAACATGATAGGTCCGGCTATGCACTTTGGGGAGGTCCACCCAATCGGGAAGCTGGTGCTGATCCTGTGTATGTGGATCGGCAGGCTTGAGATTTTCACGGTGATCGTGCTGCTGATTCCTGATTTCTGGAAGAAATAAGTAACTATATAAGCCCTCACACAGATGTTTTTAATGCTTGATGCCGAGGTGGCCCAGCGGACTACGGCGCCGGTCTTGAAATCCATCGTCCTCAAATTCGATGGTTCAAGTCAACCGGTGGTGCATCGCACCTCGTGAGTTCGAATCTCACCCTCGGCGTGTATTGTAAAACACAGTCCCGTGTCCGGGAATGATGTAATCCGCGAGTTTAGAGATCGTCTGCTGGCTCCGGATCGAGTGCTCTTTTGAGAAGAAATCCGAATTATAATCCCAGAATTTGTTTTGCAGGTAGTATGAATGCGACACAATGGCGTCACCCGCAACAACGATACACGGACTTTTGATCACAGGGGAATGCCCAAAACCACCCGATTCCGGATGTACGATATCATCCAGCGTCAAAACAAGTGACGCGTGGTGCTCGGTATGTCCTGGTGTCGCAAGCACCATGACACCCCCCACAATCTCCTCGCGATCCCCGATCTCGCGGCACCTGAAATCAAGTCGTTGGTGCGCACGGTGCGTCATAATCTCGGCGTCCGGAAAGACATCGAGATTTCCGAAGTGATCCCGGTGCCAGTGTGTGATAAAGACCGAATCAATATCTTCCGGAGCAATTCGGTAATGTTTCAGCGAATTTATCAGATTCTCCCGATTTGTTTCGGAGTTTTTCCATCCAACAGTGTCCTCGTAGTCAAATCCTGTGTCTACGATGATATTTCGATCGTCAGTCTCGATATATACGACATTTGAGCCGGTGCCGATGCCGCAGAAGTATTTCATGATCCTTATCGCAGGATCCGGATCTTCGAATGCCTCAAACGCCAGTGTACCGATCTTGACCAGTTTTACTTTCCGTATCGCCATGGATTTTCCCCGAGTTGTGCCCGCGGTTGCACCTAACCGCCCTGCACCATCTTATGATGCTCAAATAACATAACATAACATGCAACCATGACCCGCATCATCGTAATCTCGGATACACACGACCACGAGCTGCCAGACCACTTGATCAATCTGCTGAAAGGCGCGGATATGATCATTCATGCCGGAGATTTCACATCAAGAGCATGCTATGACTATCTGGGGAGTCTGGGCAAGATGGTCGCAGTCCATGGCAATTCCGACTGTGCCGAGCTACGAAAGCTTCTACCAGAGCGAATCGTATTCACAGTGGAGGATATCACGATCGGGGTGGTTCACGAGGGGCAATTAGCAACAGGCGACACCAGCGGGCTGTGGTACCTTGCAAAAGAACTCGGCGTCGATGTGATGCTCGTAGGACACATTCATACCCCGTTCATCGAGCAGTCGGATGTGCTGATCGCATGTCCTGGCAGCCCGACTGTGCCACGGCTGGCAGATAAGACCGTGATCGAACTGGTGATTGAGGGGCGTCGGGTTCACGGGCAGATCATCTCGCTCGGGGCTGGAGCGTGCTTTTTGTGATGCCGGGTGACCCGGGACCTGGGGTCTCTTAATTTAGCTCTTCGCTATTTCGTGCCTGTGCCGTATTTGCGTCCGCTTACCCTGATCCTTAAAGTCGTCAAAGAAATCAGAGGTCGTATATCAATCGCTCCGGCTTGATATTGACCTCAATGGCACTGCCTGGAAATCAAGTGATTTTATCCCCGCGTATAGGTGCTAAGGATCGCAAGAGTTTTGAGACCGTTTTCAACCCTCTGCGTGGCTCTGTGTACTCTATGGTATAATCTAATGTCCGGGAGATTTCACCGGGAAAATCAACAGTGCCATTGAGGACTATGTGGGTTTATGTAGTTGAGTGGTTTGTGATAGTTAGGTAACCCTAATAAATATGTGACCGATTTCTTTCGGAGATACTGGTCCGGAGCGTTTTCAGTTCATTCCGATGATCGCGCCACTTGTGCTTGCAGTGGGATATAACTCACCCAATTCAACCAGCCACCACCGCGACGCAACTGGTGTTCGTCTGCCCGGAATCATCCTCTGCAAAGACAGAGATCGTGTAGTTCCCACCAGGAAGCGATGAAGTGTTCCGGAGCGCCAGATACAGATCACTGTCCTCTTCAGACCCAACGACACATACCGGTTCGTTTGCTGCATATCTGCGTACTCGAATCCAGTCCACATACACGCCGCGATTCACACCATCCGCGTCATTCATTATCTGCACATACCCAGCCGTCAGAACATTTGGCGGGGTTATGGAGATGGTCTCGCCGCAATAGATGCTTTCGATGGTAGTTCCAAGGCGTGTGATGCTATGAAGTTTCCAGTCCTGCGTAACGGTTCCGGTCCCTGTCGAGGATGTCTTCGAACCTGAATAGTAATTCCAGATTCCGTGTCTCTGCGATGCAGGATTGTCTCCAGTCGTTCCTGCGAATTTGTTGATGTGCTTGTCGGAATATCCCCATACCCTGCGACCCCTCTGTGCGATGACGCCACACCAGTCATCGCAATCACTTGCGCCGCCATAGTTTTTGATCATGCGCTCAATGGACATGTTTCCAGATACCTGAATATCAGTAGAGATTCGTCCTTCGTTGCAGCCACCGAATTTGACCACCGATCTTCCATCATGAGTGGTTGCGGTGATTTCGCCTTTGCCGTATTGCGTCCACTTATCCAAATCACTGAAGTCGTCGAAGAAATCGAATGTCCTGTCCCCATCGCTCCGGGACGTTGCGGCGCCATTCCCGTAATAGATATAAATCGTGCTGCTGCCAGCAGGAATGCTCGATACATTGACCCAGATATCTACGCTGACGCCATCAGTCTTATCGAGAGTCCAGTACGGAAGTTCGGAGCCATCGCCTGCTACGAATCTAAGATCATCAAAGTCAGACTGCATCCCGTCCTCGTAATCGATCGTTAGATTGATCTGGTAATTTAGGAGTGGTGTGCTGCTCGTGATCGTTACCTCTTTCCGCCTGCTCCAGTAGCCCATGTCCCCGTTCTCGACAACACCGCCGCTCTCGTTTGTGATTAAATACGTCATAGGCTCCGTGACGTAGCCGTTATCCGTAACATTTGCAGCGATTGTAACCGTGCCCTCAACCGTACTGCCATTCACAGGCGTAATAATAGTAACCGCAGGGGCTTGGTTCTTGACCCACACATAAAAGTTGGGATCGCTCTTCGCGCTCTGATTGTACCGATCCACAATGTGCGCCCGCAGATAATACTTCCCGGTGCTGCCTGCCGTCCATTCCCAGTCGCCGTACCCTGCCTGCCAGCATGTCGTGTCCCAGAGGCAGGTGAACGCGGGCGTGGTGTCGTTGCCAATCAATGTCCAGCCCCCGTTCACAATCTCTGGCAATATGGAAAATTCCACATTTCTGGCGTCCGCCGGATCCATGTTGGAGATCGCTGTCGTGATATTTATGATGCCGGTTGCGTTCTCGTAGATTGTCGGGTTTGTGATTTTGATCGCAGGATCAGGAATGTTATCCACATAGACGACGATTGCGCTCTCGTTACTCTGATTCACCGGGCAGGAGTCATCTGTTGCATTGATAGTGATCGATGTTGCGCCCTCAAGCTCAAGGGAGGTGTTCCACTGGTATGTGTAGTACGGGTATGTGATCTCCGCATCTCTGTTGGTCACAGATGGTTGCTCGCTCGCTGTTGAATTGAACCACGCATATCCCGGATCATCCTTTACGCCGCAATCGAGCGTGTCAAAGTAGACTGCGTAATGCCGTTCTGTGCCGGCAGCAAAGCTTCCGTTGATGATCCATGCCACATCTCCGGTGGTGTTCGTGAGTATCGCAATATCGTCCCACCAGACACTGACGCCGAAGTTGCCGACTCCCTTCTTATCATACACCCGGAGCGTCAGGTTGATATCCTGCCCGATATAATCCGAGAGGTTCACGACAGCAGAAGTCCAATCGCCAACGCCTCCTGCAATATCCACCTCCCAGAGCACGGTCTCAGCCATGACCTGCTTGAAGTGATACCCGCTCGTATGACCGTTGTAGCTATCCCGCACCCATACACGCAAGACGTGCGAGTTCTCTGTAATCTGCGACCCGCTGATCATCCGGGTGACCTTCGCATAGTCGCCCGCACTCGATTGCTGATTCCACGGATATTCGATCAGAAACGACCTGCTGCCTGTGTAACTCGTGGTGTTGTCGTAACCAATGTCCCACTCAGTCCTGCTTTCCGTGTAATTCCAGCCCTCGTCTACCTCAAACCCGCCGTTCGTAATCCCGCCGACTGAGACATATCCCGACTCATTCCACTCGACCCGTGACGGAACCTCGCAGATGAACGTTTCGTTCTCGCACACCTCAATCACGCGCACCGAATTTGTATCGATTATCCCTGACGCACCCATACTTGCAAGTTCCTCGGCGAAGTTGATCGTGCGCACGACAGGCGGGAGGTTCCAGTCACTTCCACCTGCATGAACCGTGACAGGCACTCTGTAGCCCCAGTTTTGGTCAAACGAGTTCGGAGGGCTCATGATTCCACGGAACGCGCCGTTTGCAAGAAACGCAACATTCGTCACGTTCCGATCATCGGCAACGATCGCACGAATGGTGGTCGTCTTGGTCACGTAATCACCCGCATCCGGAGCGATGATCGTTATCTCAGGAAGCTTGTCATTATCCACCGCAATTACCACATCCTGGCTCTTCCCGGTCTGCCCTGAATGATACACGATCGCAGAGATCTTGCGACCGCCCTCTGGCGAGTCTGCACACGCAGTCCAGTCGGTGGTGTCCCATACAATTGCGTACTGAACCGTGTTGTTTGCAATGATAGTACCATCTGAATCTGTTCCTATCAGACCCGAATCAGAAAAGAACTCCACACGATTGATCTTTGATTCGGAGATGCCGAAGACATGCGCATCAACATGGACGGTACCGCTGACCACATCACCATCTGCCGGGTCTGTGATCCTCATAGTCGCATTCAGCACCGAAACTACCATGTAATCGATACTTTCATCACCAGAATAATCCTCGACGGTTAGCGTCACGTTGTATATGCCAATACGGTCGTACGTATGCATAGCAGCCTTGCTACTGCTTGTACTTCCATCACCAATGTCCCAGTGCCATGATCTGATGCATCCTGTCGATTTTGAGCCATTCAGTTCCACAGCATCCCCGAGAGCAACCCAGCGATCAGGTCCTGCGTTTGCAGAGAGCGGCGCTGCCGGATCGATTGTTACAAGGCATGTATCGCTTGCTGTGGCGCAATCGTTGTCAGTCACGGTCAGCGTCACAGTGTATGCACCAGGCGAGGCGTACGCGTGTGTTACGATTGCGTTTGCACCCATGTCGCCGCTTGCATTCCCGCCAAAGTCCCAGTCGTACCGTGTGATCGACCCATCAGGGTCATACGATCCGGATCCATCGAATGTCACCTCCAGAATCCCGGTATCGTTGCAGAGGTCGTTTCTCTGATCCTCGCCCGCGTCCGCGCTCGGCGCAATGTTTGTTGCGGTGCTCTCAAAGGTGCCCTCTGCCATATCCCCACTTGTGAGCACCGTGTCCGAAGGAACATGCACGATAGCGACACGGACTGTATCGTTCTACGTGATATTTTCCGTGGAAAGCCCAATCACGCTTCCAAGCGTCCATAAACCCTCGAGATTCTCGAATGTACTGGTATTGCCGCCCACATCCACAAGTATGCGCAGATTCTCCTTATTGATTGACTCACCACCCTGATGCTTGAGATACACACAATTGGAGTCGATGTCACACCTGCCAGCAACCTCAATATGCGGGGTATCGGGGCTTTTGTCGATATATGAATAAACAGACACCGCAATGATTCCAAAAGCAATTATCACTACCCCGATCAGCATGATCTCTCCGACCAGTTCGGATACTGCGCGTTCGTCATCTCTAATACGTTTATCCATGGTACCCCTATGATGATATAGTCGCAATTCGCCCCCGAATCGTCGCATCCTGAACCGTCAGGTGGATGCTCCCGTTTAGTGTTATGTTGATACCCGTATAATTTGATAGATATACGGGTGCAGGAGTCATAGCAATCGATGTTCCTTTCGTAAGTTCAGTGAAATGGCTCACCCATGAGTCCAGATAGTTCTTCCTGAAGTCTTTGGTGCCTTCCGGCGGATCGATTGTGATTGTAACATCATTCGTGTTCGCCCCGTCCGCAAACGATACCACACCCGCCCGGTCAAGTCTCATCTGCAGTTCCTCAACCCCGCTTCCGCCAATACCTGGTGTTCCGTGCTCGGTTGTAGCGATTGCGACAAGTGGCATCACCACACTCGTAAAATTATCCGCATCATATATTACAATGTTAGATCCGATGCGCATGCTCGCGTTCGGCGTCTGGCAGAGAAATATCGCACCATTCGGGTAGATGAATCGCTGGTCGATGAAGTGGCGGTTCTTTGACTCGTAGATCAGGATGCCGTTACTGACCTGTGAGTGGTGTTTGATCGTCCTGTTGTATTCAGCATAAGTTATATTATAATAGATATATTCTCTATCTATGCCTGTGCTGTTCGTTATCGTCAGATTATACGGGGTCGTTGCGTCATTTAAAACCTTGTTAAATCCATAACATGGACTTAAGAGATCGATTCTGTGATTTATAGGCGTAAGCGCATCAACACTGCGATTTATGTAGGTTCGATCGATTATTGTATATTCATCATCCGATTTTCGCATCCATGTGGACAACTGGAGACTCGACTTACCCTCTCCGGGATGGTTTTCATCGGGTCTGATCAATATCCTGGTTTTCCCACTCTGGTTTGTGAAATTGATTGTTATGTACTGAAATGTGGCTGGAAAATCTTCTGATGTGCCCTGAATCTTTGCAATATCGATGTAAAACTCAGATACGCGGGAGATGTCGATGATGTGCACATATCCGCAACCAAGATCGCCTTTGGTGGTCTTCGATGTGATATTCTCAACCAGGACATTGGCACTCACAGTAAAACTCCCTTCCGGGCTGACGCCAAGCGTCCCCCATGACGAGCCCCGGGATATGAATGGGATGCTGCCGCTTCCGAGTTTGATCCTCTGGCTGCGCGTGACGCCCGTATCATTGGCAAGCACGAGATCATCGATCGCTCCTGGAATAGATGAGAAGTCCGCAAATACCTGGCGGTTATGGCTCGCCTCATCATCCTTGACCCATGACGGGATGTAATAGACATTGATGAATGCGGTGACGCACACAAGGAGTCCGAGAAGCAGCACAACGCTTACAACGGTTGAGATTGCGTCATCGATTCCGCTATCTGTTGTTTCGCGTGTCAGAATCCCTCCTCTAATCTTCGTGGGTTCTCAAACGATTTTTTCACAAAAAATCGAGTAAAAACTGCCCTCCGGGTGCGGGGTGGCGATGTGCTTTTTCGCGGCACTGTCGATTTTTTCAGTGAAATCTCCATGCCCTTAGATTCTAACAGAGGGTGCGCAGAGCCACGTAGAGGGTTGAAAACGGAATCGAAACTCTGCAAACCTCCGCGCCCTCCGCGGTGATCAATCACTCGATTTCCAGACCGTGCATTTTTTCGCAGATGAAAACGGTGCGTAGGGTGGCTTGACGTTATAGTGCATATACCATGAAAATGCCCCTTTCCAGTGCTCGAGTCAGACGATGTGATCTCTGCTTGTGTTGCGCTGAGATATACTTTGCCCAAGTTGCGTCCCCACTAATATATGGCTCTCTGGTATCTTGAGTTGCAGTGACCAACGCTTATAAAGAGGTTGCCC
>CBDUQO010000057.1:0-11093 GCA_965369365.1 uncultured Methanosarcinales archaeon | reverse complement strand
TGGGGATCATAAATTCAATTTCTCAAAGATATTTTCCACTGTAACGTGGATGTTGATCAAAAAGTATATATAGACCTTATTTCAAAAAGTAAGTACATAACAACACCATGCATTAATATGGTCATAGAATAGTGGTCTATTCTGTGCATCGTTATGTGCTTGGTGTCGGTGCATAAAATCGAATACGCACCGATTAGTTGTGAACTAAATCAGACCACATAAGGAGATACAAACAAATGGCAAAGAAAATAATACCGTTGGCTCCAGTTGAGCGGCTCATACGGACTGCATCAGATGGCGACATTCGGGTCAGCGAATCGGCACGCGGTGCCCTGACTGAAGTGCTTGAAGATATTGGTATAAAGATCGCCAAAGAAGCGATCATTGAGACAAAGCACGCTGGTAGAAAGACGGTCAAAGCAGAAGACATTAGCAGGGCGCTTGAAATTCTGAAAATGTGAGTTTTCAGTAATTTCATATCAAAAGCCGAACATTCACCGCCCAAAAGCGTAAAATTATCTTTTGGGCGGTCTCATTTTCTTTTTTGTGGAGTATTTATGAACAACAATCTCACACACGAGGAACTTAAGAAACACAGGCAGGCTGGACGGATTCTCGCAGAGGTGCGTGAGAAAACAGCGAAGAAAATAATAGTGGGGGCAAGTATCCTTGAAACCGCTGATTTTGCGGAGGATTTGATACGCAGTCTCGGTGGACAGATAGCATTTCCGTGTAATCTCTCGAGAAACGAGGATGCCGCACATTACACGCCGGGTGCAGACGACACCCGGGTGTTTGGCGAGGATATGGTAAAACTTGATATCGGCGTACACGTCGATGGCTATATCGCGGATGCCGCCGTGACGATCGATCTTTCAGACCACCCTGAACTCGTGGAGGCGTCGAAAGCCGGGCTTAGGAAGGCTATCGACCTAATTCACGCAGGAATCAATACCGCCGAAATTGGGGCGGCTATCGAGAGCGAGATTGGCGAGTTTGGATACAAACCGATCGCAAACCTCACAGGGCATGGGCTTGGGAGATATCTCACACATACCCCACCAAGTATCCCGAATGTCCCCGTACGCGGCGGAACCGTACTTGTTGAGGGGCAGGTGGTCGCAATCGAGCCGTTTGCCACGAACGGTGCGGGCAGGATCCGGGACACTCAGCGGTCCGAGATCTATCATCTCACAACCGAAAATCCACCGCTTCCGCGAATCCCCCGAGCAAGGACACTACTCAAAGAAATGATAAAATATAAGACACTTCCGTTTGCGAAGAGGTGGTTTTCCGGCGAGAAGATTGATTTCACATTCCGGAATCTGGAAAAATCAGGGTTGATAAATTCTTACCCTGTTTTAACGGAAGTTACGGGTGCGCTTGTGTCACAGGCAGAGCACACCGTGATCGTTACCGCTGACGGCTGCGAGGTTACCACGAGATGATGCCAAAGGACCTGCTCTCCATAGCAGACCTGACACGCGAAGAGATCACGCAACTGCTCGATCTCTCTGTCGAACTGAAAGAAAAACGCGGCAAACACCAGGTACAGGCTCCGCTTGCGGGCAGGAGTCTTGCCATGATCTTTGAGAAGTCGTCCACCCGTACGCGGGTCTCTTTTGAGGTCGCGATGACCGAACTCGGCGGACATGCGCTGCATCTAAATTCCGCGGATCTCCAGCTCGGGCGTAGCGAGACGATCTGCGACACCGCGATGGTGCTTTCAAGGTATGTACATGCGATCATCGCACGGGTTTACAGCCATGACATGGTATGTGAACTTGCAGAATGCGCAGATATCCCGGTAATAAACGCACTCTCAGACGTAGAGCACCCGTGTCAGTTGCTTGCCGATTTACTCACGATTAGGGAGCGTAAAGGAGATTTCCAGGGCTTACATGTCGCATGGATCGGGGATGGGAATAATGTCTGCAATTCATTGATCCTCGCAAGCGCGATCACTGACATGCGCCTTTCGGTAGCATGTCCCGCCGGATACGAGCCGGATCCGGCTATGGTGGGACGTGCCAGAGAACTTGGCAGTGATGTCGTGGTCACGCACGATCCTTCCGTGGCTGCGTCAGGAGCGGATGTGCTCTACACCGATGTCTGGGTCTCGATGGGCGATGAGAATGAAGAACAAGAGCGGTTATGTGATTTCGATGGTTTCCAGGTCAATGACGCTCTTCTAAATCATGCAAAGCCTGATTGCATCGTGCTCCACTGCTTGCCAGCGCATCGTGGTCAGGAAATCACGGGCGAAGTGCTGTACGGTGTGCATTCCGCTGTGCTGGATCAGGCAGAGAACAGACTGCATGTCCAGAAGGCGCTGCTGGTGATGCTGATGGCGGAACGGTGAGTCGCCACGGGCTTGGTTCTGGTTTTCGGGTAAGCGGCCTGGGTGCGGGGCTGATAGCCAGATCAGGGGTCTGACCGGTTTCTTTGTGGGGATTGTATACCAAAGATTTATATAGCATGAACCAATATAACGTATTATAATGGAGGTCAAGCTATGAGCGAATTCATAGATGAATTCATCGAGACATGGAAGAAGGTAATAACCACACCAGGCGACTTCTACAAGGAGATGTCAACGTCTGGCGGGTATGAAGAGCCACTGAAGTTCGCAGCCATAAACTACCTGATTGCTGGCATCGGAGCCGCTCTCCTCTCGTTTGGCAGCATGTTTGGAGCAGTCATCGCTGCGCCGATACTCGGAATTGTCGGGATATTCATCGGTGGACTGATACTTCACGTCTGTTTCATGATTGTTGGCGGGTCCGGAAGTTATGAGGGCACGGTTCGGACTGTATCATACGCATCAGCGATATCCGCGGTCTCATGGATACCGATCGTCGGATGGATCATCGGACTTTATGCGATCTACCTCAACATTGTTGGTGGGACTTTTGTTCACGACCTAACGATGGGAAAATCTGCGATAGCGGTATTTATACCAATAATCATCCTGGCGATACTCGGGATGTTGCTGTTTGCTATGGTTGCGGCACTGATAGCGAGTATTGGGCTGGGCGGGTTGTGCAACTTGTAACATTCAACTACCGACCAATTCACATACTATGGTAGTCCGGACGCTTGAGTCAGCGATGCGTCTTGCAGCAGACGATATCAGGCACCTACTCTCAAGAGGCTACCCGCGCACAGGCGTCATACGGTTCGTAAGCGACCATTACCAACTGGCGAATCAGGATCGACACATACTGATGCGGGTCGTAATCGAACCTGAGATCGCAGCATCCCGCATCAGCAAAAAGATATCGTGTGCCGATATCCGGGGAAAGCGCCTCCTGATCGATGGATATAATGTTATTATCGCAACAGAGAGTGTGATCTCTGGAGAACCTGTGTTTTTAGGCGATGACGGGTTTATACGGGACATCAGAGGAGTTTTCAGGAACTATAAAAATCCGGACCGGGGCGTATGCCGGCAGATTCTTGAGATGCTCTCTGAACACAAGCCAGATTCGGTCACCTTTCTCTTTGACGCCCAGATCAGCAAGAGCGGCTTGCTTGCACGGTACATCCGCGGGTTACTCCCTGAATATTCGCTTTCAGGTGATGCAAGAACATCAAGACACGTCGATTTCGATCTGAAGCGCTGCGGCTTGATCGTTGCGACTGGCGACGGATACATCATCGATGAGGTGGAATCTGCGGTAGACATCCCCGGATGCATAATCCGGAAACTGGGCAAAGATGCGATAACGCTGTGATGCTCATCTGTCCGCATCAAAGACTAGTCGGCTGCCGCAAACAAGTCCATACCGCTCAAGGGTCCCTGCGTTCATCTCTATAAAATATGCAACGCCTCTGACGCGCCTGTGACCAACCCACGGGTTCAATCTTGCGACATCAATGATGATTTTATCCTGGTTCAAGAATATGACATCGATCGGGAACCGCATAAACAGCATATGCACAGAGACCACCCCTGGCTTTGAGAAGACAAAGATCATGGCATAATCGTCGGGAATGTCGCTCCTAAACATCAGCCCGCGCATCATGGAGACTACACTTGTCGCGTACTCGATTCGAGTTGCAACGTGAGTACCATCATCTTTTAATAACATCGTGCTCAAGTCTTTTCTACGATTCGTTATAACACATAACTTTCGGAGGTATCACCCAGACAATGAGTTCAGAAATGTGCATCGTATGTGGATTGCCAAAGGAACTGTGCATCTGCGAAGAGGTGGCAAAAGAGCAACAGTGGATCACCGTTAAGGTGAAACGGCGGAGATATGGAAAAGAGGTCACAGTCGTCGACGGAATCGATTCACACGAGATCGATCTGCACGAACTTTCGACATACCTGAAATCCAGATTTGCGTGCGGCGGAACTGTGAAAAACGAGACCATAGAGCTGCAAGGTAATCACAAAGATCGCATAAAAGATATTCTTATAGCCAGAGGCTTTTCAGCCAGCCAGATCAAAATATGACGTGTGCGATATATAATATATAACATAGTATATAATGCGTAATACATAATCTATGAATCGAATCTATCTGGATCACGCCGCCACCACCGCGGTGGACCGTGAGGTCTTGCAGGCGATGACTCCCTATTTTATAGAGAGGTTTGGTAATGCGTCAAGCCTGCATACGTTTGGGCGGGATGCAAATCAGGCGCTTGCCCGCGCAAGGGCGGAGGTTGCGGATGCACTCGGTGCTGATACGGAAGAGATTATATTCACATCAGGTGGCACAGAATCCGATAATCTTGCGTTAAGGGGGGTTTTGCTGGGGTGCATGGGGCATATAATCACCAGTTCGATCGAACATCCCGCGATACTCAAGACATGCCAGTATCTGGAGCGTCTGGGTTGCGAGGTCACGTATCTGCCAGTCGATGCCGACGGGCTGGTCGATCCCGGTGATGTTGAATCTGCGATCACCAGCAAGACCCGGCTGATCTCGGTGATGCACGCAAACAATGAGATTGGCACGATCCAGCCGGTAAGGGAGATCGGCGCCATAGCAACTGATCATGGAGTCCCTTTTCACACTGATGCAGTCCAGTCGTTTGGTAAAACAGAGATCGATGTGCGGAAGATGAATATAGACATGCTCTCGCTCTCCTCGCACAAGATCTACGGACCAAAAGGCGTTGGCGCCCTGTATGTCAGGAAAGGGCTGAAAATTGACCCGCTGGTGTATGGTGGCAGTCATGAGATGGGTATTCGCGCCGGCACTGAGAACATTCCTGGTATCGTTGGCTTTGCAAAGGCAGTCTCGCTTGCGTGTGAGCGATTTAAATCGGACACGGCGCATCTGGTGAAATTACGGGATATGCTGATCAGCGGGATATTTGATTCGATTGATGATGTGTTTCTGAACGGTCACCGGGTAAAACGACTCCCGAACAACGCGAATTTGCGATTCATGTTTGTGGAGGGTGAAGCTATGTTGATGCACCTTGATGTAAAGGGAATTGCAGCATCCACCGGATCTGCGTGCTCTTCCGCGTCGCTCGATCCGTCCCATGTGCTTCTTGCACTTGGAATTCCCCCGGATGACGTCCACGGATCGATCAGGTTCACACTCGGGAGAGATAACACAGAAGAAGAGATTAAATACGTGCTCGAGGTGTTCCCCACCATCGTCGAAAAATTAAGGGCGATATCCCCACTTACATGAAGGTGATTTAATGGAATACAGCGAAAAAGTGATGGACCATTTTTTAAATCCGCGAAATGTCGGTGAGATCCCTGATCCGGATGGAACCGGTGAGTTTGGCAATCCGGTCTGTGGAGATGTAACCCAGGTTCATATCAAGGTCGAGGACGGCAGGATCACGGATATCAAGTTCAAAACCTTTGGATGCGGCGCAGCAATTGCGACCGGAAGCATGATCACAGAACTTGCGGTTGGAAAGACTCTCGATGAGGCGCTTGCCATCACACGAGACGATGTGGCTGATGCGCTTGGCGGACTGCCGCCAGTGAAACTGCACTGCTCAAATCTTGCGGCTGATGCGCTTTATGCGGCAATTCGGGATTATCAGGCGAAAAACAAGGACGTCTGACTCTCTGAAATTCGAAATCGGAATCTCATGTTCGCAGTATCCGGATCTTTTTTGACATTATTCATAGATTAACTGTGTAAATAACTTTTTAGATCGATAGTGCGCTATTCTGACAGTTGTGCGTACGTGAGACCATCTGACGTACAGGGAAAATAATGAAAAGTCCCCAAAACCAGAGTCATGCTGCATGCACTTCAGCCGCGCGATCCTCATGCCCTTTCCCACACAGAAATTTTCCCCGCCCCTTCTCGCCTGCAATCTCACCATCGTATACGATCTCTCCGCGGGACATGACCATCTCCGGAAATATCCCCTCCTTTCCCTCAAACGGAGTCCACCCGGCTTTGCTGTGAAGTTCTTCGCCTTTTATCGCCCTGACGTTCCTTGTGTCAACGATAATAAGATCCGCATCGCACCCTTTCGCAATCCTGCCTTTTCCCGTGAGTCCGAAGATCTGTGCAGGCTTTGCAGTCATCGCTTCGATCACCCGCCAGAGCGGGACCAGGTTTTGCTTTGCCGCATTGAGCATCAGCGGAAGCATCGTCTCGACGCCGGGAACGCCTGCAGGTGCGTCCCAGATGTTAGCCCGCTTCTCCTCTTCGGTATGCGGCGCATGATCCGATGCGATGATATCAATTGTGCTGTCATTAAGCGCGTTCCAGAGGTGCTGAAGGCACCGTTTCCGGAGCGGCGGGTTCATCTTCCCAAATGTTCCAAGACGATCCCAGTCTTTGTGCTGCAGGAATATGTGATGTGGCGCAACCTCGCATGTGAATGAAACTTCCTTTTGCCCGTATTTCATCCGCCTGATCACGCCGACTCCTTCCCTCGTGCTCAGATGGCAGATATGTGTCCGTGCAGGGGCGTTGTCTCGTGCCGCCTCGCCCCTCTGCTGACTGGATGCCTCCTGCATCTCAAGCACCTGCTCGATCGCGATCGCCTCGCAGATGTTTGGGCGGGCGCGTGAATATATATCAGGGCGGCGTATCCCCTGCAATTCTTCGGTGAAATGGCTGCACAGTTCCCCGTTCTCTGCATGGATGCATGCAATTGCCCTGAGTTCTGCAACTGATTTTAACAACCTTTTGAGGTCCGTTTCACCGACTGCGAGTTCTCCGTCCGCCATGAATATCTCTCCGAATGCAGTCACGCCAAGGTTCCACAGTTCCTGCATGTTCCGGATGTCCGATGAAGGCGCGGCACCGCCGTTAATCCCAAAATCGATGATTGACTTACGTTTTGCAGACGTGAGCTTGAGTTTGAATGATTTTTTATCGAGCGTTGGCGGCACTGTATTCGGATGGTCGATAACTGTCGTCACACCACCGGCAGCGGCAGCACACGAGCCGGTATACCAGTTCTCCTTGTGCGTAAGCCCGGGATCACGAAAATGGACATGTGCATCGATTATTCCGGGAAGTACCAGTGCTCCGCGGACATTGATCTTACTCCCGTCTCCGGGGACATTCTTTCCGATTTTTTCGATCTTTCCACATGTTATTGCGATATCCACGCTCTGAAGTTCATTTTTCCAGAGTATCCGCGCATTCTTGATGATCGTATCTGGCATGGGAGTTATCTTCCGCTGTCGTGCCAAAGAATGTATCGGTCGGCTGCCCTGATTCGAGTGGTCGGGGCATGGATTTCCACAAAACAACTGGGGTCGGTTATTCGCTGTTTTGTAAGGTAGCCAGGGCACCACCACAGTTAAACGAGGCTGCATCACAGAGAGTGCCCACGCAGATGGCAGTCCGGACGCGTAACGGCGCACCAAAAGGTATAAAAGTGGTTACATCAGTACACTCTTATGATATCAGATACCCCCAGTACCTGCGGCTGTAGTTTAGTGGTATGACATGAGCTTCCCAAGCTTATAACCCGGGTTCGAATCCCGGCAGCCGCATGTGTGCATATATAATATTATGTGTGTTGTACTGCATATATTATATCCCACCCTACATAAATAGCGGTGATTTACATGAGCGTAACAAAAATAATAACAGTATTACTGGTGCTTACAGCACTGGCGCTGTCACAGTGTGTATCTGCAGCAGTATATGAGGAATACGACTGTTCAATCAAGCCGGATGGTTCATTCAGTCCGGATGGCACCAGGATCGTTTTTGCGGATTTTGATGATGGTGGGAATGATAAATTGTTCATTTCAAAAGCGGATGGGACCGGCGCGACCGTGTTGATGCCAGATATTCCAAAAAAGGAGTTCACTCCGGACTGGAGCCCTGACGGGAAGAAGATCTTCTATATATCATTCAACAAACAGGGAAATGGAAAGATTCATGTGGTGAATGCAGATGGAACTGGCGCAAAGGACCTGATGCCAGATGACCCAAAGAAGCAGTGGAGCCCCGATATTAGCCCTGACGGGACAAAGATTGCTTACGTATCAAGGCAGCCGGGCAGCAAGGAGAAACTCTACATCGCGAACATTGATGGGACCGGCGCAAAGGAACTGATGCCAGATGATTCGGATAAACAATTTACCCCGGATTTCAGTCCTGACGGAACAAAGATTGCCTATAGTTCCTTTAATGTTGACGGCAAGCTCGACAAGATCTTTATCGTGAACGTTGATGGTACAGGCAAGAGAGAACTGATGCCAGATAGTGAAGAGAAGCAGTTTTCCCCCGGTTTTAGTCCCGACGGGACGAGGATCGCTTATGTTTCATTCAATGAGGATAAGCTTGAGCGAGTGTACATCGTGAATGTGGACGGAACCGGCAAGCAAAGACTCACCACCCTAACAGAGGGCAGGGAATACGATCCGCACTGGAGCCCTGACGGGACGAAGATCGTGTACAACGGAAACACCGTGGCATCTGTGCCACCAGCCAGTGGAACCGGATCAGTCGCTACCGCTACAGGGCGATCAGGGACTGATGCTGACGCGGACACCGGCGCAGGCGATACAAGCAAGTCCACTCCCGGGTTTGGCTGGATGGTAAGCACGGGCATGGTGCTGCTCGTATACATGTTTGCAAGGCGCGCAGCGTAAGGATACCTGCTATTTCCAATATGAATACCGGAATTCTCTAAAATAACGTAAATGACACGAATGGATCATTGGACGTTGGATGCTTTGTATTTTTTTAGCAGTTACAGGGCGTCCCGGCTTCTGAAATGGCTTGCTCCGGGTATGCGTTTCATGCCCCTACTCACCGTAGCTTATACGTCCTCGTGTGCCAAACTTCTGCCCCAGAAGAGGGGTCAGCATCAAAACGATGCCCCGCTTGATCCACAATTACATTTAAATACCAAAAGGCGTTAATTATTATATAACTACTAACCGGAGGCGGAATCATGAAATCCATAGTCGAAGACGCATTATCTCGGGCGGAAATGCAAGCAGACTCGCCCATATACCTGCAGGATCAGTCAATCGAAACTGATCAGGAACTCGAAAAGATCCTGTCAGAACTCAAGACCAACATCATGGTCGTAGGATGCGGTGGCGGTGGCTCAAACACCATCCAGCGGATGATGGAGGATGGTATCAACGGCGCTGACTTATGCGCTATAAACACCGATGCCCAGCATCTGCTGTACATCAATGCCAGTCAGAAGATACTGATCGGGCACAAAACCACAAAAGGACTGGGAGCGGGCAGTATGCCACAGATCGGAGAAGCTTCTGCAGAGGAAAATCTGGATGAGATCCAGAAGGTCGTGGATGGCACTGATATGGTGTTCATCACCTGCGGGCTTGGTGGCGGCACAGGCACCGGAGCTGCTCCAGTCGTTGCGAAAGCCGCGCAGGACGCTGGCGCACTCACAATCTCGATTGCGACACTCCCGTTCACGGCGGAGGGTTCGATCCGGCGAAGCAATGCTGAAGCAGGACTTAAACGGCTGATGGAAGTGTCTGACACCGTAATCGTCGTTCCAAACGACCGGCTGATGGAAGTGGTGCCAAGACTCCCCTTACAGGTCGCCTTTAAGGTATGCGATGAGGTTCTAATGCGAGCGGTCAAGGGCATAACCGAACTGATCACAAAACCGGGGCTGGTCAATCTCGACTTCGCAGATGTACGGACGATCATGCAGAAGGGCGGTGTTGCGATGATCGGGCTTGGCGAGGCAGAGGGCGAGAACAAAGCGACAGAATCTGTGAAAAAGGCACTCAGAAGTCCGCTTCTCGATGTAGACATCTCTGGCGCAAATGCGGCACTCGTGAACGTGGTTGGCGGATCGGACATGACCGTATCAGATGCAGAGGGCGTCGTTGAAGAAGTTTATCAGCGAATCGATCCGAATGCACGTCTGATATGGGGGGCGCAGATCGACCCGTCGCTTGAGAACACGGTACGCACCATGCTCGTAGTCACTGGCGTCAAGTCGCCGCAGATATACGGGAGAGGTGGCTCTACCGGACCAAGTGTCATCCGAAAATACGGCATTGACTTCGTGTGCTGAACAATGTCGCTGACTGATTCGATCAAACTTGGGGAGTATACCCGAGTACTCAAACTGGCGAGAAAGCCGAGCAGAGAAGAGTTTATAATGATTGCGAAAGTTGCCGGTGCAGGAATACTGCTAATTGGATTCATTGGTTTTGTTATATATCTAATATTGACAGAACTGCCTGGAACTATTTTTTGATTGATAGCACTATACAAGATAATTCCATCCTAAAACCCGGGCAAAAGCAACAAAACAACGCGAGGGGGCAGCATCTGCCACCTTGCAACCTCCGGAGTGTACAGGCGCGTTTTTAAATTTGAGAACGTATTTATTGTGAGTTTTTTGTAACCACCAGAGCACATAAAACCACTATCGGGATACTGCAACCAAACCCAGGAATTTAACCGTTGATGGGAAATAAACGGTTAAATGCTCCGCGGTTATTTTTCTTGCCAGAACGTACAGGATCGCAATCGGGCGACCAATCAATATACGGGGGTAGTTACTGTTTTTCATGGCATATCCACTATAACGCCCAGTCACTCTACGCACTATTTTCATTTACGAGAAGTATAGGCTCTCTGGTATCTTGAGTTGCAGTGACCAACGCTTATAAAGAGGTT
>CBDUQO010000056.1:0-11168 GCA_965369365.1 uncultured Methanosarcinales archaeon | reverse complement strand
TGTCATTCGTGATCTCTACGCCTCCAATGCCCACAGGCACAATTCATCTTGCGAGCTGCTTGTAACTCGAATTACCATAGCCAATTTATCATAAGTGACCACTTTAAACCGCTCCGCCCCCATCTATTGAAGCGATCTTCCGGATTTATAACATTCAATAAAGTCCAAAAGGTCTTCATAACGCAGATGACTTGTTTTGAGCGTAAAGTGCTTGTTAGTCATTAGATCATATATCCATAGTTTTTCTGTCCATAGTTTTTCGCTTGCTGGTTTTCTGTTAAAGAATAGAACGTCCGCCTTCACGCCTGCGCGTAAAAGATACCTGTTGGCAATCTCAGAAGCGTTTGAACATCACTCATGAAACAACTTTCGCCTCACAGTCTCGCCTGCTCCGCCCTCAAAAAGCACAGTATCTTGTGGGAAGTCACAAATAGATGAACGTGATTATATTATATAAATCTTCTCTAATTTAACTTGTCGGTTAAATAGGAATTGCCGAAACTCAGGTATCAACTGATTTGAAAAAACTCGGGGTCTGTGCCGGTGTGAAGTATAAACACATACAAAACGTCTAACCAAGATACCGCTCAACAGAGGTCACCGCCAGCGCACCATCACCCACAGCAGTTGCGACCTGCCGAAGCTCTGTTTGCCTGCAATCGCCCACGGCAAAGATGCCTGGAATCGAGGTCGCAAGACTCCGGTCAGTGAGAATGAAACCGTTTTTGTCCTTCTCAAGATCTATAAATTCTGTATTCGGCGTGATACCCACGTACATAAAAACGCCGCCGACTGCAAGCTCTGAACACTCTCCGGTCTCGACGTTTCGGAGCACCACGCCTTCGACGACGTTATGCCCGACGACCTCTTCGACCACCGAGTTCCAGACAAACTCAATCACCGGATTTCCGAGCGCTCTTTCCTGCAAAATCTTTTCTGCCCGGAGTTCCGATCTCCGGTGAACGACATAGACCTTATTCACAATTTTTGCCAGAAATAGAGCCTCTGTTATCGCCGAATTTCCGCCACCCACCAGCACGATATCTTTGCCCCTGAAAAAGAAACCGTCACAGGTTGCGCAGAAGGATATGCCTTTTCCGATCAGTTCTTCCTCGCCCTTTACCCCGAGACGTCGTGACTTTGAACCTGATGCGATGATGACTGATTTTGCCATGTAATCGCGATCAGGGGTTTTTACCAGTTTATATTCGCCTTCGTCCGTTACCCTGGTCACTTCACAGTCTTCGATTGCAAGACCAAGCGCTTTTGCCTGTGCCTCGAACTTTTGCATCAAATCAAACCCGTTGATCTCCTGAAATCCGGGATAATTTTCAACGAGGTCTGAAAGTATAATCTGCCCTCCGACACCGAGCTTTTCCAGGAGTACAGTCTTCAGACGCGCCCTTTGAGCATATATTCCTGCGGTGACCCCTGCCGGACCGCCTCCAATAATAACAAGATCGTAAATATCCATAGTTGTAGCTGCTAAAAAATAAAATGAAAAGTAGGCGGAAAGCCTACTTATCTACTTCTACCTATCCTCGTCTCCTGTACATAGTGTACATCACAGTCAGCATCAACATCGTCACTGCAAGCAACCCTCCGAAACCGGGTGTTTTGCCAGCAGCAGGTGTGGTCTCCACTTCAGGCGGCTTTTCGTCGACTGGTGTTGCTGTTGCAACAGTCGGCGTCTCCTTCACCACTTTATCCGGAGATTGTCCATGACAGACCGAACACTCCGGTGCGGTAGCACTGATCCCGATCTCTGAGAGCAGGTGTATACCCACTGCATCATGGCAGTTGCTGCACGGCGGAATGATTATCTGGTTGCCTGATGGGATGTGGCACATCTCACATGTCACACCGATCGGCAGATGCAGATTGTGCGGGATTTCGGCAACCGTTGCATTTGGAGTGGTTCTGTGGCACTTGTAGCAACCGGTCGGATCATCGAGATCTCCGTGTATCGTTGCAGCATCGTCGTATACGTGGCATACCTGACATGTGATCGCCATGTCTCCTGATTTCACTGGCTTAACAATGTCCGGCGCAGTCTTGTGACATTTCACGCAACTGTCCATGCCCTCGCCGTGTACTGCAACAATATCTCCGTGGCAGTGTGCGCACACAAGTTCCTTGCCTCCGAAAACCGTGTAATGCACAGCCTCAAGATCCTGGTGGCAGAATGTACAATCCTCTGTCCGGACCCTGCCGATATGCACCTCGTGTATTGGACCTGAGTGACATTTAATGCACTCTGGTATGCCGATCTCGAATGCCGCACCGTGGCACGCCTCACAAGTCACCCTCCCAGCATCCATTTTCTGCTTGTGGAGGATGTGAGGATTCTCCTCATGGCAGTCTGCACAGTTGACTGTGTCTGCTGTAAGTGTTAATGATGCAAACTGAGTCTCGACCTCTGCACCATAAGTCACCGCAGCGGTCAATGTAACCAATATTATGACTGCCAGAAGAGCATTACAAGATTTACTTCTCATCTACTATCACATCCTTGTTTTGATTCATGATATAAAATCAACATTTCACAATTACGTTCGGATGCTTATATGCTTTTCTGCGTAACACTTAAATCAATTGAGCCAGTATGATTACGAACATGGCAAAATCACACGGCGAGCGAAGAAAAACCAGATACAAATTGAAGAAATCTTCAAGAAAAAGAGGCTTATCGGCAATTAGCAAGGCAATTGTTGAATTTGAGACTGGAGATTCGGTTCACATCGTCATCGATCCAAGCGTGCACAAAGGGCTGCCAAATCCTAAGTTTCATGGGCGCACTGGCAAGGTCGTGGCACAGCGTGGTCGCGCATACATCCTGAAAGTGAGAGATGGCAGAGCCATAAAGGAAGTAATTGTACATCCACAACATTTGAACCTGCAGCATTGAATCGTTAAACTAAAAAGGGAGATCCCTCGCATGATTGTAAAGAAGGTCATCGATGAAGAGTGGTTAACAGTATCAGAAGCAAAAGAGATGCTGGATCGTATTAAGGAAGAGAGATCTGAAGAGGAACTTGGTTACGAACTCAAAAAAGCGATCCGTCATGTCGATGCTTTCGCAAAGATGGATGCTGGAAAATCACGGGATCTCGCGAACAATTTGCTAAATTTGGAGAAAATGAAGCCAGAGATCGCAATCAGAATTGCAGACATTCTTCCAAATACAAGAGATGAACTCCGTAGCATCTATGCTAAGGAACGGTTTGTGCTCACTGCCGAAGATCTTGATCAGATGCTGGATATGGTAGCTGATTCAGTATAAAGCGAAAAGCCAAAACGGGTGATCTAATGCCACTTAGTGAGAAGGTATCTGGAAAAGAGGAGTACGCTTGGGTGCTGGATTACCTCCCTTATGGCGATCCAAATGATTCCAGACCTGTATACCAGAAAAAACCGTCCATACACGCAATAGGCGAGAAGTACTGTGTTCTAATGGAACTGGTTCCAAAAGACGGGGTTGTGCCGCAGATTGGCGAACGTGTGTACATCGGGGGTACACAGCGCGATGCGATCGACCATGTGAAGCGCAGGCTGGAATACGATTCCCTGACAAACGGAGCAAAGACTGAACTGCATTATGTGCTCGAAAAGATTACCGTGCAAGATGCGACTGACTTTATCGGGTTCATCAACGAAGCCTATCCCATATCAACCAGACAGCACATGCTTGAGCTGCTTCCGGGTATAGGAAAGAAACTGATGTGGACGATACTTGATGAGCGTAAGAAAGGCAAATTCGCCAGTTTTGAGGACCTGACCACGAGGGTGAAGGGGCTGCACAAACCTGAATCCGTTTTTGCGCGCCAGATCGAGAACGAGCTGATTGGCACGGTCAAGTACAGGCTGTTCACAACCAAACCGCCCGAGCCTCGTAGCAGAAAACGTGGTCGAAGGTAAGACGCAAGGCGCACAGCAGTGAAAAAACGGCTTGCAGTGCGCGTTGTATGATGTAACACGGGGTGGGTAACCAAAGGGGGTCCCCCGGGTCTTGGCGAAGATCGAAGGGGTTTTTGTACTATACAGATAAAGCCCGGTAGAGGTTATGAAAATGACCGATAACCACGAGGAGCGCGACCTGATCGCATACTGCGGTCTCTGTTGCGGGGATTGCTTTTCCCATGAGGGAATGGTAGCGGATCTGGCAAGAGACCTCAGGAATGAATTAAGACGGGCAAAGTTTGACCGGACAGCAGAATCACTGTCGAATATCTCATTTCAAGGTGCTTGGGAATGCGATGAGTTTGAAACGTGCGAAAAACTGGATTTCCTGAAGTCGATTCACGGTGATGCGCATCTGAAAAATCTCAGAAAGATCAAGAAACAGGGAATCGACAAATTTCTCGAAGGAAAGAAGCACTGGTACAGTAAAATTAAGTAACTGAATGCGGAGATGAATATGTGAATAAGCTCAGGTGGAAACATGTCATTCAGAAGTTTTATAGACCAATTAAGAACCGATAACCTGCTGACCGAGATCGAGGCTCCAGTATCCCAAAAACAGGATCTTGTGGGAATTGCCGGAGGTGGGAAACCAGCGCTCTTCCACGATATAAACAGTCACCGGGTTGCTGTGAATATTCTCTCGTCCAGAGATGCCCTCTGCAGAGCGTTACATGTTAAGCGAGACGATCTGGCAAAATATCTCGCATCCGCTGGAATGGCGGGGGAATCTGGCGATGTAAAACTTGTGAGCGATTCTCCAACAAAAGCAATTTCAGAAAAACCTGATCTTACGAAACTACCGGTTATCACCTATTTCAAAGATGATCCCGCGCCATATATTACGGCAGGCGTCGTCGTGACCGAGGTGGATGGGGTGACGAACGCATCCATCCACCGCCTGATGGTTATTGGAAAGGATAAACTCGCAGCGAGACTCGTTGCCCCGCGGCACACGTATCTCCTGCACAAGAAAGCACTTGATCGTGGAGAGACGCTTCCTGTCGCGATAGCGATTGGACTTGATCCCACCATCCTCTTTGCAGTCTCTACACGCGTTCCCGAGGGCATGGAGTTTTTATATGCATCCGCGCTTCTTGGAGAGCCGCTTGAGGTCTTTGAGTGTGGGAACGGGATCAAAGTGCCGCACTGCGAGATCGTGCTTGAGGGGTACATCGGGGATGAGACTGCGCCTGAGGGTCCGTTCGTCGACATCACTGGAACTTATGATAAGGTGCGAAATGAACCAGTGATCACGCTCACAAACGTGATCCACCGGAAAGACCCGATATACCATGCAATCATACCGTCTGGCGACGAACACAAACTTCTAATGGGGATTCCGTACGAACCCGTGATATTCCGTGCAGTGAGTGGGGTTGCTGACGTGAAAAATGTTGTTTTGACAAAAGGTGGCTGTTGTTACTTTAATTCAGTGGTGCAGATCAAGAAACGGACCGAGGGTGATGCAAAGAACGCGATTCTCGCTACGTTTGCCGCGCACCCGAGTCTCAAGAATGTGGTAGTGGTCGATCCCGATATAAACATCTACGATCCGAACGATGTCGAGTTTGCAATTGCAACAAGAGTGCTCGGTGACCGGGATATTCTGTTGATCACGAATGTGCGGGGGAGTTCACTCGATCCTGTCTGTGCCCCGGACGGTACGACTACAAAGATCGGCGTCGATGCGACGATGCCGCTTGGGCGGGATGATGAGTTCAGACGGGTTGTGGGCGCCATCTGAATTTATCACGCGATCTCATCAAAGATCAGATCATCCCATCTCCGCTCGCCAACCACGACCTCAAATTCAACCGGGGTCAGCACCGGTGCAGGGAAGCCGGCAGAACCATCGGTTGCGATCCGCGGGCAGGCAGTATTGATAAAAGCATCGAGATCAAACGCGCGCAATGCATCCGGCGTGACCATATCCATAATCAAGATATGTGCGTCCATCCCATGCGCTTCTGCCATGGCGCATAGATCAAAGGCAAGCTCCTTCCTACACTGCCCTATCTTTGTGGACACAATCACGCCGATTGTATATGCGTCAAGTGACCGTTCGATCGCAGCACATCGCTTCCGAAGCATCCGATCAACATCCGGCATCCGGACTTCTTCGGTCACAGGATCCACAATCCGGACGGTTTTTTTGGTTGCAAGCGCAACTCCAAGAGCGTGAAAGTCCCCTGTGCCGATGTACAGATACTCATCACAGTCAGGTGCAGCAGCAGAAAAGTTGCATCCGAGAACAAGCCCGGGGTATGCAATGCGCCTGTCGCCATCGTGGATGATGCCGGTTATGTCGTGATCTGCAAGATACTTCCGCACATCGGCAAGTGTATGCACGAACTGCGCGGTCGCGATAAGCCCGACGCGATTCGGGATCGTGCCGATTGCCTGCTTTATCGCCGGAAGAACCGGGGTTAGTGACCGTGCCTCAATGAAATACGTATCTGCCACTGTTATGTTTGGTATCTCGGCGTGTCCGAACTGAAACATGATATCTGCCGATTCAAGAAGCCCGGTATCAACATCACATGCACCGAAGCAGGAATTTGCAGATATCACGCACCTCACACCGGTGTCACGACTGATTTTCTCGGATATCCGGGGTGCTTCTCGTCTGAAACCGTCGGGAAACTGAAGTCCCACGACTCTGGCGTGTTTTTCCTTAATCACGCTCGCGACATAGCTCAAATTAAAATCGTATTCCTCGATCATCAGGTCGCATTATATCTGCTATATCTGCTTTGGTAGGAAGTACTTCTTGATCACGGTGTCGCATTTCGAACAGGTGATCATGAGCCAGTCACCAACCATCTGCTTGTTGTAGTGCTCAAAGATCGATGCCCCGCAGGTCGGACACGAATAATATTCTTTAAAATAATAATTATAAAATGTTGGATTGTCATCCAGCCAGTGGAGGACCGAGAGTAGACGCCCGAGATACCGCTGCTGCGATTCGCCTGATTCCACCTCTATTGCGGTTTCGACCCGGTCTTTGACATCCTTGAAATATCTCTTTGATTTCTCACGAATCTTTTTATAATCTGTCATGTATCCAATACTATCTTTCAAATACTTCGAATACATATCAGCTGCACCGGATTCCCTGCGCGTGATCGTTTTGAGGAAGTATTCGCTCATCAGGTCCTCCATCAGGTCAAAACACTCTGTGCAGATATTGTAGCCTTTGTAATGCGTCGAATCCAGTTCGCCTTGACAGATGATACATGCCTCACGTTCCATGAGATCGTATAGTCCCGTACCGATTTAAAGGTTAGCCACCTCGCGGCACCCCAACCAGCCTGCCGGTTTTAGCTGATGCGGCGCTTCGGTCGGTGGAACGGTTGACCTCATCGACACTATTAAATACATACAGAAACAGTGATCAAAACAGTACTTGCACATCTGCACCAATGCAAACGGCAAATGGTGCAAGAACGGAGGCATATTATGGAACTGTTAGTCAGTCCAATCAACACAGACGAGGCAAAAGCCGCATTCTTTGGCGGCGCAGATATCATCGATGTGAAAAATCCAAAGGAAGGGTCGCTTGGCGCGAATTTCCCGTGGGTAATCAGCGCAGTCATCGAGGCGATCGAATCAAAAAAACCGGTCAGCGCAACGATCGGCGATTTCAACTACAAACCAGGTACCGCATCACTTGCCGCACTCGGTGCAGCAACGGCAGGTGCCGATTACGTCAAAGTCGGATTGTACGACATCCAGACTGTGGAGCAGGCAGAAGACTTGCTATCAAAGGTTGTCCAGTCGGTAAAGGCGTGTGATCCAAACAAGATGGCAGTAGCATCCGCTTATGCTGATTACAGACGTATAAATTCAATTTCACCGCTTTTGCTTCCTGAGGTCGGCGCAAAGGTCGGCGTTGATGTGGTAATGCTTGATACCGGCATCAAAGACGGGCGGTCTGCGTTCGAGTTCATGACTGAAGAGGAGTTGACCCGATTCGTAGATACCGCACGTGATCTCAATCTGCGCACCGCACTCGCAGGCGCCATCAGGTTTGAGGACCTGGAGATGGTAAAGCGCATCAATCCGGATATCATCGGCATCCGTGGCATGGTCTGTGGCGGCGACCGAAACGCTGTGATCAAGCAGGAACTGGTAGAGAAATTGAAGGCACAGATGGGCTAACCATATATAGCCCCTCTATACATTTCGCTAGGTTCGTATAATCTGTATATTTGTACCTGCTTGGGGCAACTTGTGGTAGGAAGGGACTTTTTATTATTTTCCGGTCACCTGGGGTTGTCTCATGTAAGTACAACCGCCATAATTGAGCACCATCGATCTGAAAAGTCGTTCACATCGTTAATATGTGAAATCCGTGTTAATCTGTGGCTAAAAGTGTTATCTGCCACAGATTAACACTGATTTCGGAAGTCCAATCACACCACTGTTTGTAGGATTATTATCGTGCTGTTCAACCGACCCAAATAAATTAAAAAGTCTCTGGTTTTGTATGCGGACATCCACACAATGCTCGAGTAAGTGCGCACATTGTTTAAAATCGAGAGCGCAGCATAAACACGTTTAAACAAATATCGCGGACCCCCGAGTAATTGGTAAATCTTGGGTCATGCCCTTGACCCAATCACGCTTTCAAGAGCGCTCATGTCCACATACTTGTTCAGCAGTTCCCTGATCCGGCGTAGCTTCTTCTCGCCAAGAATCCTGGCTTGTCCCATAATAATCTCCATCTCTTCCACCGTGCTCATGGTATCACCGGGGACTACTATCATCGGCACACCGCGTTCCTTTGCCGCCCCAAGGATCGTGGAGCTTGGATACATGCCACCTGTTAGTATAATGCATTTTACGCCCGCCTCAAGTGCAGCCATCTGAATATCTGACCGACCGCCACCTGTAATAAGCGCAAAGCTTTTTACACGCCTGAAATACCTAAGAGCTGTGTTTGCTTCCATTGCACCGACAAAGAAATGCTCCACAAGGACCCTGCGCATATCCTCCCGGATCAGGATATCGCTTCCAAGATACTCTGCAATTTCCCCGACAGAAACGGATTTCAGCATTGGATCTCGCGGTATTATCCCGAATACTGTTATCCCATGGCTTTCAAGGAACGGGACTGCAATATCGGCTGCCTCGTCAGGATCAAGCACGTCATTTAGTATGACCCCTGCAAGCATGTCGGGATCGCCAATCATCTTGAGGTCGTTTAAGATGTTATCAACCTCCTGCATGTCATGGTATCTGCTTACAAGGAGAATCTTTGTGTCCAGAAGCTTTGCCATGTCTATATCAGACATATCGTACATGATTCCACCAGCCAGGTCCTTGTTGCCCTCAATGATCATTGCGTCCTTGCCATCTGACAACTTCTTGTAGGTCTCCTTAATTTTACCCCTGACGTCCACACCTTCTGTAAGCGCGCAGTGGTAGAAATCACGCGTGAGCATCACAGGAGTTATCACATCCAGCGGGTCGTTAAGTCCGATTGCATCCTTAACGTTCATTGCATCCTCATCCACCAGCGCACCACCAATCTCACGGAACTGGTTCCCAAACGGTTTCATGTATCCAATCTTCAGCCCTTTATCCTTGAGTGCAAGGCTGATACCAATACAGATAGCGCTTTTTCCTGAATGTCCCTCGCATGACCCGATTAATATGGATTTCATATTCATTCCTCCAGTGTAAGCCTTATGTCAACCGCGACACATCCCTTCTCAAAAACAAGCATCGGATTGATGTCGATCTCCACGATTTCTGGGAAATCGGTGCATAATTTTGAAAAACGGAGTAAACTTTCCTTTATCGCATCGATATCTGACGGTTTCTCCCCCCTGATGCCAAGAAGCATTGGATATGCCCGGATCTCCTTTATCATCTCGTCTACATCCTTTTCGGTGAGTGGCGCGATCCTGAATGTTACGTCCTTGAGCACCTCCACCGATATCCCTCCAAGCCCGAACATGATCATCGGTCCAAACTGGGGGTCCCGGTTCATGCCGATGATGACCTCTCTGCCACCTTCGAGCATCTTCTGGATCAGTACGCCCGCTATTCTGGCGCCGGGCATGTAACGGTGGATCTGGTGCATCATGCTGTCATAGACGATGCCTGCCTCCTTTGCGTCCATTATGCCGGTTCGCACCCCGCCAACATCGGTCTTGTGCGATATGTCTGCTGACACCACCTTCATGACTACCGGGTACCCGATGCGACTTGCAGCCTCAACCGCCTGCCCCCTGGTGGGAGCCATGATCGATTCTGCCACTGGAATCCCATATCGCTCCAGTAGAGACATGCATTCGACTCCCGGTCGCTTATTTCCCTGTTTTCTTTCATCGTCCAGAATTTCCTGCACAGCTCTTCGGTCAACGTCGCAATCCGGTGGGTACGTGCGCGTTCTTGCAGTGATCTTTGCATAATCGATCATTGCGCGCATCGTCCGTGCAGCCCGTTCGGGGAATGGGTAGTTTGGGACCCTGCCCGCAGAAAGGATTTTTTCGCCCTTCAATGCCTGCGCCCCGCCCATCAGAGATACGAGAATCGGTTTTGACGATTTTCGGCTTGCATCGACAATGATCTCTGCGATCCGCTCCATATCAGTCATAGCCTGCGGCGATGCGAGAACGATGATGCCACTGACATTATCGTCGCAGATGACTGCCTCGATAGCGTATCTGTATAGTTCGGGCACGGCGTCTCCGAGCACGTCCACCGGATTATATACGTTTGCTGCCGCAGGAAGACACGATCTAAGCGTCTCGATCGTCTCAGGCGTAAACGATGCGATTGTCATGCCAAGTGTTTCGCACGCATCAGTGGCAAGCACGCCAGGTCCGCCTGCATTGGTGATGATTGCGATACTGTCGCCGGCTGGTAGCTGCTGATACGCGAAAGCAAGCCCATAATCAAACATCGCTTCGATTGATTGGGCTCTGATTACGCCGCTCTGGCGGAATGCCGCATTATACGCAACATCAGAGCCTGCAAGAGTTCCTGTGTGCGATGACACCGCTCTTGCACCCGAACCGGTACTGCCTGCTTTTATCACGATGATCGGCTTTTTATCTGCCGTGACGCTGCCGGCAATATCCATAAATTCTCTGCCGTTCTTTATTCCTTCCAGATATAACAGTATCACGCTTGTTTCATCGTCCTCTGCCATCACCTGGATGATATCATTTTCAGTGATGTCCGCCTTATTC
>CBDUQO010000055.1:0-11226 GCA_965369365.1 uncultured Methanosarcinales archaeon | reverse complement strand
CCGGCACGGATGCATGACACGACACCGCCAATACAGATATTTTAACACACTTGACCCCTCATTCTGCATGGATCGCAACCCTCTTCTGTGCGATCTTGAACTGCATATTGATCATCGCATCGATGAGTCGTCCCCGCTCCTTTCGCAGTTCATCCGGAATCGGTCTTCCCGAGATGCGGCTCACATTCTCAAGGAACGCGTCAAGTGTTGGCAACGCCAATCGGGCATGCGCCGGTTATCCCCGGCACATTGTGCTTTCCTGCAAGGACCAATCACCCACACCGCACCCCCACCACCCTCACGTTGATCGCAATCCCGCTCGTCTCAGCATACCCATTGATCCGTTCCACAGCGTGCCCGACCATCCCGTCGCTTGTGAGAATTAGGCACCGTTTCCCGGAGAGTATGGTCCGGATTGCCTTGTCGATCACGCCTGACATCACATCAAGACGGATGCCGTCCCTTTCCGCGATCCTCTTGCTCTTACCCCCCATTGCACCCACAACGTCGATCTCGTAGTCAGCCATGATCCTGTGGAACTCTTCGGGTTCGTATCCATCCATATCATATATTGTGATGCATCCCGCCCTGATCCCTTTGCGCCCCATCTCAACAATCGCCTGCCCGTCAGCGTGGATGTGCAGCACTGTCGCGTTGACCGCTTCATAAGGGCAGTTGTGTGCGTAATCCCCATACATCATCCCGAGGTTCAAGGCGTCCCCTTCATGGGTTTCAGGAGGAACTCGCACCCACATAAGTTCAGGGGGTTTTAGCGTGTCCACAAGCTCGGGAACGTTTTTTGGCACCATCTCGCCATCCGCAAGACCTCTTCGTGCGATTTCGTGATAGATCTCAAGGGTGGTGGGCTGCCTGAGACCCGCAGTCATCAGGAGTTCGGGGTCACTGAATACCTGATCGGGAGTACCCTCTCCGACAATGCGCCCATCACTCAGGAGATACACGTAATCAGACCATCCGTAGGCAAGGTCCACGTCATGCGTTGAGATTATAATCGTCTTTCCGAGATGGTTGAGTTCGCCAAGCATGTCCACAATCTCGTCCGCACCGACCGGGTCGAGGTTGGATAATGGCTCATCAAGGATGATTACCTCTGGCTCCATCGCAATAACACCGGCGATTGCGACCCGTTTCTTCTCGCCGCCGCTCAAGTGGTGCGGAGGCTTCCCACGGTTGTGCGCAAGCCCAACATACAGAAGAGAATGATCAACAGCATCCTTGACTTCGCTTCCGGAGAGTCCGAGGTTCGTTGGACCAAAAGCAACATCCTGTTCGACGGTCGGCGCAAATAACTGGTCATCCGAATTCTGGAAGACGATCCCGACCTTGCTCCGGATCTCCCGGAGTGACTTTGAATCATAACCAAGACCGCGACCGTGGAAGAGAACCTCCCCATGCCCTGGCTTCAGTGTCCCGTTCAGAAGCAGGAATAGCGTCGACTTTCCTGATCCGTTCTTGCCAACGAAAGCCACCCTTGCACCCTCTGCAATCTCAATATTGATCCCATCGACAGCAGCAGTCCCGTCCGGGTATGCGTACTTCAGGTCTCGTGTCTCAAGAATCGCCATTGCTCTTCACCTCATTTGCATTAGATGACCCCGGCGTCCCCGGTAACGTACAGGAGCACAATCGCAAGTATCGCATAAACCGACGCGAGAACCGCTTCCGGCGCTCTGATCGGTCGCTTTGCCTCGAAGACTGTGAGCTTTCCATCATAGCATCTCGAATCCATTGCGATGTAAAGCTTCTCCCCCTGTTCCCAGGATCGTATGAATAGCGTACTTGCGAGCATGGCTATGGAGTAAACCGATCTTCTGAAGTTCGTATACCCAAGTCGAATTGTCTGAGCGTCTTTTATGCTCATTGCAACATCTAAGAATATAAAGATGTAACGGTACATCAGCATGGAGAGTTCAACGACCGAGTCAGGAATCCCTGATCGCTTGACGACCGCAAAAAGCTCGATCATCGGGGTTGATAGCGCAAGGAAGAAGACGCAGCTCATTCCGCTAACTGTCCTTGAGATAACAAGTAGCGCCATCTCGACTCCTTCGGTGTTTGCAACCAGACGGTACCCGAGTATCTCAAACGAGAAGACCTCGCCACCCGTTCCAAAGAAAAAGAGTATGACGATTGATCCCGTGGCAGCAAATCCCAGTGGTAGGAGGACTAACTTCAGATAGAATTTTAACGGGATTTTGCCAAAGAAAATCGTGGCAAATCCCATGGATAGCGTTATAAAAATCGGTGTTGCCGGGGATGGGGATGATACCCCGACGAGCAACCCGAATGCTACGATAGCAAGCTTGAACCAGTTGCTGTGGTGTCGCAGAGGGCTTGCCAGCGCATAATCGTCCAGCAGGTTGTTCATGTATAGTTCTCAAAAATAGAAGAGGCGGGGTGATGGGGTAAGAGTTGAAAGCAACTCTCTTCCATCCCTCGCTTCATCTCGCTAAAGCCCGGGATTAACCCTTGCTTTTCTGGTAATATCCGAAGAAGTAGCCGATTATGAGCGCGCCAAACGCTATCTGAAGCCCAAAGAGCAGACTCTCGATCTCTCCGCTCGGAGGCTCCCATAGCGGCTCTGCGATCGGCTCATAAGTGCCGCCTGTTATCTCTTCGATCACGCCCTCAGCCTCGCCGTCCGCTCCGCCGAACTCCGCATCGGTGCTTGAGGAGACGTAGAGGAACTGCGCTGTGAATACGAGAATTATGGCGAGTGCGATTAGCTCTCCTTTCATGCTGCTGACCCCCTGATCTTACGGATGGCGTCTGTAGTTATCACATCGAGTCCCACAAGCACATCCTCTTTGACCTGTATTATGTATTTGAAGATGAGTGCGGTAATCGCGCCCTCAATTATTGCAAGAGGGACCTGTGTTACTGCAAAGATCGCTGCAAACGCTTTGAACGATGTGAGGGATCCCCCCACCGCCGCGGGAAACGCAAGCGCAAGCTCAATAGAGGTTACAACATACGTTGCCCAGTCCCCAAACGTTGCTGCGAGGAAGACTACGACGTAGAAATTGAGATTCATCTTCATCCCTGCCTTGTAGATCACGTAAGCGACCACCGGACCTACTATTCCCCTTGAGAAGACGTTTGCCCCGAGTGTTGTCAGACCGCCATGCGCAAGAAATAGCGCCTGGTACAGGAGGACGATCGTTCCGAGAACCGCTGTTATCGCGGGTCCGAAGAGTATTGCGGCAAGCCCGGTTCCTGTCGGGTGGGAGCAACTCCCTGTGACTGAAGGCAACTTGAGCGCGGATAGGACAAATATAAATGCTCCGGCTACTGCAAGAAGAGGCAGTATATCGCGCATTTCGCCTACAAGTTTGTTTAATTTGTAAATTCCGTATGCGATAACCGGTATCGATATCGCAAAACCATATCTGCCACCACGGTCATGGCAGAAACCCTTCCATTACGTGCATGATGCGCCTCCGCTATATAGTACACTGATGCGGAGGTTCTCTGTACAGTTCTTGATGTTCATTTAGTTACCTCGAGTGATCTTGTTTTGGTTTTGATCCATGTATATTGATGATTATAAAAACATTTTGTATTCGTGGGGCGTGAAATGAAATCGAGTGAAACGCGGTTCATTATGATGGGAGGAATTACATAGGAGGAATTGCCCCATTGGTAATGCAAATCCATGTCTCACTCGAGATCCCCTCCCCGGGAAACCCACGATGGCAAGGTGGCTCCGGTTGAGCGAGTGTGCAAGACATTCCCAGCTTGCCCATGCACATGGTAGGTTTCGAGTTTTGAGGTTGGTTTGGTCATCTCTCTAATATCAGTATTTGTTGTCTTAACTTAAATGTTTCTGTTCTGCCAGTCTCTTCAGTACCCCCCACATGTTCCAAATAGAGTCCACCCAACCGGGCGAATGAATCAAACAATGATGCAGGGGTAATACTCCCTGAACGGAAAAGGCAGCTACAAAAAACAATCTACGGCGCTATAACAGCCCGTCGATCTCCGCGCCGCAGTTACAACACTTGCCGTTCTCGATGTGGTTCTCAACAATGTCAAATCCGAATCGCTTGATCAGAAGCTCGTTACACCTGTAACAGTATGTGTTTTCATTTCCTGTGCCGGGAATGTTTCCTTCATACACATATTTTAGCCCCTCTTCGATGCCGATCTCCCTTGCCCTATGAAGAATTTCGATTTTAGTTGGCGGTGCATCAGGAAACATGTACTGCGGATGGAACCGGGAGATATGCCACGGAATCTCAACGCCGACATCCGCGATGAACCTTGCGATCTCTCTAAGCTCCTCTTCGGTGTCGTTGACGGTCGATACCACCAGTGTGGTCACTTCAAGCCAGATGCCGAGTTCCTTGTACAACCTGATGGTATCAAGGACCGGCGCAAGCTTAGCTCCACACATCTTTCTGTAAGTCTCATCGCTAAACGCCTTGAGATCAACGTTGCCGGCATCAAGATATGGCGCGATTTCGCGTAAAACTTCGCCGCTTATGTATCCGTTCGTAACGAACACGTTCTTGATCCCTGCCCTGTGCGCAAGTTTCATCACGTCAAGCGCAAACTCGATGAAAATTGTTGGTTCGGTGTAGGTGTAGGCGATGGTCTTGCAGCCATGGCTGGTTGCCATATCTACCACAGCCTCCGGAGTCGTGTCCTCACCAGGTATCATCCGGTCACTCTTTAACTGGCTGATATGCCAGTTCTGGCACCAGAGACATCTGAGATTGCATCCGGCAGTTGCTATCGAAAACGACCTTGTGCCCGGGAGAAAATTGAAAAGAGGCTTCTTCTCGATTGGATCGACACCGCTTGCCACAAGCTTACCGTACACGAGGCTGTAGAGTGTACCATCCCGGTTCTCCCTAACTGCGCATATCCCGCGCTTGTTCTCGCCGATTACGCATAAATGGTTGCATAGATGGCATTTAACCCGGTTATCGGCGAGTTTTTCATAAAACATAGCTTCCTTCATGCAAGCACCAGCAAGTGTGTAATTGGGGGTGGGCGTTATCAATCTTCTGATTCGGGAGGTTAGGTAACCAGTTCCGTGCAATTCGTGTGTGCCCGGAGCGCACCCGGACGCCCCTCCCCACATAAAACAGCGAAACCAGAGAGCTTTTACTCAAGAGCGGGTGGATGTCCTGACTATTTTCATCCCCTCAACCACGAGGAAGATCGTTGCAGAGACCGGAAGCACAATTACCCAGTCCCACAATCCCAGCGCAACCGTATCAAACATCAACTGTAAAAACGGGACGTACAAGATGCACAACTGTAACAAAGCGCACAACAGAACCGCACCGACCAGATAGCGGTTTGAGAGGAACCCGATCCGGCTCAGCGGATACCGGGCTGACCGGCAGTTGAGTGCATTAAAGAGCTGGAAGAAGACGAAGGTTGTGAATGCGAGCGTACGTGCGTGTTTTTCTACGTCTTCTTCCACGCCGGGCATCTGCAGCGCATACCAGAACACGATGATGGTGGCGATGAACATCAGCAGTCCTGCGCCTGTGATAAATTTCAGCACGTCTCCTGTGATTATTGGCTCCCGCGGGTCTCTTGGCGGGCGTTTCATGGTCTGGTGGTATGGCTCCATCGAGAGCGAGAGCGCAGGTGGACCGTCCATCAGCAGGTTGATAAAGAGTATCTGCATCGGCGCAAGCGGCAGTGGCATCCCTACGAGTAGCCCTACAAAGATCAGCAAAATCGCACCGACGTTGGTGGATAGCTGGAACCTGATGAACTTCTTGATGTTATCGTAGATTCCGCGCCCTTCCTCGATTGCATGTACGATTGAAACAAAGTTATCATCCGTGAGCACCATGTCAGACGCCTCTTTTGCAACGTCCGTTCCTGTGACCCCCATTGCGATCCCTATGTCAGCTATCTTGAGCGCAGGCGCGTCATTCACGCCGTCGCCGGTCATCGCCACGACGTTGCCCCTGTCCTGAAGTGCTTTTATGATCTGCACCTTGTGTGCCGGAGAGGTTCTTGCATACACGTATGCATCCGGCACCGATCCGGTATCCAGATCTTCCCCGGTCGTTATTTGCTTCAGATACTCCGGATCTTTCGAATTTTCCGGGGTGGTTGGGTTGGTGGGGTTGGAGGGATTGGCTGGATCTACCGGCTCGACACCGATGATACCAAGATCGAGTGCAATCGCCCTCGCGGTCTCCTTATGATCGCCCGTGATCATGATCGTTGCGATACCAGCTTCCCTGCAGGTGGCGATCGCTTCCCTGACCCCGGGGCGCGGCGGATCGATCATACCTGCCATGCCTGCAAAGACCAGATCGCGCTCATACTCGTGCTTGCGATCCTCTGCCGTATCTACATCGGCATTAGTATCAGTATCAGTATTAGTATCCGCTTCATCAGGCAGTCTGTATGCGAGTGCAAGCACCCTGAGCGCGTCCGAAGTCATAGCCTCATGGAGGCGGCTGATCGAATCGAGATCGTCTGCCGCCATCTCTACCACCTCACCGTCTTTATAAATGTAACTGCATAGTTTAAGGATCGAGTCGAGTGCGCCCTTGACACAGACCAGCCGGGCGGAACCAGCCCAGACCGCCTCACCAACATCACCAACATCACCGCCATCAGGATCACGAATCTCATGGATCGTGGTCATAAACTTGCGATCCGAGTCAAACGGAACCTCTGCAATTCTTGGATACCTGTTTGCAAGATCCTGCTTGTCTATTCCCGCCTTTTCCGCCGCAACCACCAGCGCACCTTCGGTCGGGTCACCCAGAATAGTCCAGTCCCCTGTATCCGACCGGGCAAGCGATGAATCATTGCACAGCGCACCAATCTTCAGGATCAATTGTGGCAAATCGATCTCAGCCTCTCCTGACATGAACTTCCCGGAAGGCGTGTATCCCTCGCCCGTAACCTCAATTAATGCGCCGTTCACGGAGATCTTCCGCACAGTCATCTCGTTTTCGGTGAGTGTGCCGGTCTTATCGGTGCAGATCACGGTTGCGCAGCCGAGCGCCTCGACAGCCTGCAATTTCCGCATGATCGTGTTCTTCCTGACCATGCGCTGCACGCCGATTGCAAGCGTGATCGTGACAACAGCAGGCAGCCCCTCCGGGACCGCGGCGACAGCAAGGCTTACAGATGCAAGAAACATCTGGTTTGCCGCAATGCCTTGCAGAGTTCCGGTGATGAAGACGACGGTGCAGATTACAAGCGCACCAATACCAAGGTACTTTGCAAGCTGTTTCATCCGCCTCTGAAGCGGCGTCTCCCGTTCCCCGGTCTGCACCATCGCGGCAATCTTGCCAAACTCGGTCCTCATCCCGGTCTCTGTGACCACACAGGTTCCGCGCCCGTGGGAAACCGTGGTTCCCGTGTGCACGGTCTGCGCAGCCCCGCGACTGGCAGGCTGAGACTCTCCTGTGAGCACCGACTCATCCATCCGCAGATCGCCCTCTATGATTATGCTATCCGCCTGCACCATGTCGCCTGCCGCAAGCAGCAACAGATCACCGGGCACGAGCTCTGCCGCATCCACCATCTGCTCGTTACCATCACGCACCACACGCGCCCGCGGCGTAATCATGGATTGTAGCGCTTCAAGAGCACGTTCAGCTCGGTATTCCTGAATAAAGCCAAGCACCGCATTAAATACAACAAACCCTGTGATCACAAAGCCATCAAGCCGTTCACCGATCAGAAAAGAGATAATTGCTGCAACAATCAGCAAAATAAGCATGAAATCGAGAAACTGGGATGCTAAAATCTTCAGGGGTGTTGCTTTTTCGCCTTTTTGAAGTTCGTTCCGCCCGTGCTCAGCCAGCCGCCTGCTTGCTTCCGCTCCGGTCAATCCGGACGTGCCGGACCGTAACCGTTCAAGGACCGATGCGATCTCCTGGGCGGGTCTGTCAGTGGGGTTCATGGGTGCATATTTACCGATCTGCTAATATCGATTATTTGTATATGGGAGGTTGTAAAGTTGTTGGGCGGTTGCCCTCGCGTCAAAGGTGCGCCCGGGCATTTGGAAAAACGACGAGGGCGTATTTTATATCGCGTATATGCTTCCCCCCTGGTCTACTTTGTCAGATTACCAATCGTCAAAGTGCATGGCGCCAGTTTTCCGAACGCTTTGAGGTTATACTCCCGCCCCTCATACTTTCTCGTGGAAATCCGTGCAATTGTGTGATTAGCTAAACACGCACGGCATAACCAATGCCCCATATCCGGACCGGTCCCAAAATATTAGGGATGCGTATTTATATGCCTAACAGATCCACATAATACTAAACATAGTTTGGTAATAGGTAAAAGATCATGCAGACGCTGAAGAAAGAGGTCAAAGAACGAATCCTGAAAGCCGCCCGCACGGAGTTCAGAGAGCACGGGTTCACAAAAGCGAAGATGCGCTCGATAGCGGAGAGGGCAGGCATATCGACAGGCAACATGTACACGTACTTTTTGAACAAGGACGACCTCTTCTGCACGCTCGTTAAGCCCGCTGTCGATCAGATCAATGCGCATACCAACTACGACAAAATACAGTCAGAAAACGGCTGCACGGGCTATACTTATGAATGGCATCTTGCCTTCTACCGGGAGATTGCGGATGTTCACTACCGGAACCATGAGGATCTGAAGCTAATCCTCTTTAAATCACAGGGATCGAGCCTGGAAGACTTCAGAGAAGATTGCATCCGGAAACTGGACGAAACTGTCCCATGCGACAAGTGCGCATTGCCGCACTCAGAAGCAGGAGAGCGCGTCGATGAGTTCTTGTGGCACTCGCTCCACTCTTTTGCGGTCAACACGTTCATCGAGATGACGATGCACGACCTGAGCCGCGAGGAGATGATGCAGTGCGCAGTCGATCTTGCGACCTATATGTATTACGGGTGGAATGCGATCGAAGAATTACGGATCAAAGATTTTGGAAGAAAAACGAATATCGTTCATTTATAATGATGTGTAAAAAAGATATGAAAAAATATTCCATTTACTCAATCTAACACGGAGATCCAATATGAAGCAACTACCAGAAGTAAACGCAAGCTTCGAGAACCTGTATGGAATCTTGATCGCACCGATCCAATCGAAGTTCTTGCTTGCAGGAATCGAACTTGGGGTCTTTAATCACCTGAGTGAACCACAGTCAGCCGAAACGGTTGCAGCAGCAATCGAAAGCCACCCGGAGAACACGAGGCTCTTTCTCGACGGCTTGGCTGCGTGCGATCTCGTCACAAAGAAGGACGGCACGTACCGGAACACGACTACAGCGCAGGAATTTCTTGTGGAGGGCAGCCAGACGATCATAGGACTGATGGATCCGGATGTCGGGCGGAAGGCATGAACACAATTCATTCAAATAAATTCATGAGAAAGGAGAAATAAAAATGGAACTCTTTAGTTGCATTAAATCAAGAAGAAGCGTCAGAGCGTACAAACCGGACCCTGTTCCCAAAGAAGTCTTAACAGAACTTCTGGAAGTTGCCAGATGGGCGCCCTCCGGAACCAACACACAGTCGTGGGAGTTCTTCGTCCTGACCGGAAAGGTGCTGGATGATCTTAATCACGCCACCGTTGCGAATATCCGCGAGGGTATGAAGCCCAATCCGGATATGGATGCGCTCGAGACGCCTCCGAAAGGATCTTGCGCAAAGAGGCAGCAGAAATTCTTCAAGCAAATTCTTGACTTTATCGAACCTGAAGAGGGCAAAAACAAGATGCAGACGTGGTTTGAGATGAGTGTGAGCAATTACGGCGCCCCTGCTTTGATCATGATCGTTGCGGATAAGTCAGCGCCGGGCTGGTTTATCTTTGATATCGGCATAGTAACCCAGACGATAGCGCTTGCGGCGCAGGAATATGGCTTGGGCACCTGCATCCTGGGTGACGCAGCCGCGTATCCTGATGTGGTGCGAAGGATTGCAAACATTCCTGAGTCCAAGCAGATCATCATCGGAATCGCCATTGGCTACCCGGATTGGGACGATCCGTTAAACAGCCTGCGGACCGGGAGGGAGCCTGTTGAGGAACTGGTTACGTGGTGCATGACCGCGGAAATGAGGTAAAAACGATGCAGGATAATACACGAACTGAGAAAGATCGGAAATTCAGGAGTGACAACAAATGACAGAACAAAGAACAATACGATCGGCATTAACCACACTTGCGCTCCTCATGATCCTCGCCCTCGCAGCGGCACCAGCAGAAGCGATATCAGTGAAACTGATGAAATACGACCCGTATCCGGCAAATGCCGGTGAATACGTAACAGTCTGGATCAAGATCGAGAACCCGGGGCTTGGACGCCCATCCAAGGACGTTCAGTTAAGAGTAGTTCCTGAATACCCGTTCTCACTTGAACCCGGCGAGACCGGTCTTGAAGAGATCGGCATGCTCTCGATGAATGACTTTGCGTTATTCGATTTCAGATTGCGGGTGGATGAGGACGCAATCGACGGCAAAAACACCCTGAAAGTCGAGTACAGGGACGGCGTCGATGTAACGTGGAGTGAGGTGGAACTCAGCCTTGAGGTCGAATCTGACCGAGTTGATTTCGAGATTGCAGACATAGATAGTGTGCCTCTGCGACTCAAACCCGGTGACGATGACGCAAAGATCATAGTTGAGATACAGAACATCGGTGACGGCGACGCAGAATGCGTAAAATCACGGCTCACGCTCCCGACAGGACTCGATGCATCGGACAGCTACTCCGACATATCGAATCTTGGAACCGTTGCGGCAGACACAAGTTCGCAGGCGATCTTCTACATCGACGTCGAGGAGAGCGTACAGCCCGGCGAACACATCGCAACGATCACGCTTGACTACATGGACAAGGATTCAGACGAATACAAAGAGGAGACTCTTGATCTCAGGATTCCGGTAAAGGAAACGCCGCTATTTGATATTGTATCATCAGAGATTGCGCCCGGCACACTCACAGCTGGCGACATGGTGACGCTCACAATGCGGATCAAGAATACCGGAAGTGAAGAGGCGGAAAGCGTCCGTGTGAGGGCGATGCTCAAAAGCGAGCAGCCATTTGACTTCTCTAATGGAAATGCGTTCGATTACGTAGGGGACCTCGAGATCGGCGAGATCGGAGAGGCTGTGCTCGAATTCGAGGTTGAGGACGACGCTGCGCTCAAGACATATCTCCTCGACATTGAGCTCAGGTGCGTTGAAGATGAGGACATTCATCTCTTCGACAAAAAGGTGCCT
>CBDUQO010000054.1:0-11455 GCA_965369365.1 uncultured Methanosarcinales archaeon | reverse complement strand
TCCGAGAAAAAAGATCCTCAATCATGCGTACCGGCATCGGTTCTGATGCACTACCAATCCGAATAAAACAACCTCGTTCAGACATGCCATGTTTTTTCAAGTAATAGGGTTTTTCAGAACCGCTGGCAACGGTGATTTTGATAACCGTTTTAGCATCGTGTTGTTCGATAATGACATCAAAGAGACCCAGAGCAGAGGGCATGATATTGTGTTTGATACGATCTTTAATTTTGAGTTGAACCGAATCAGAATCGGGCACTCCCACCACAGTGTTAGTAGCATCGTCAACTCCAATATAAATATAGCCGCCTTCGCGGTAATTAAGAAATGCCACAACTTCTTTTTCAAGAGAATTTGTAAGTTCTCTTTTGAGTTCAATTCGATTTGATTCTTCCATCACGCCACCTTAATTTTACCCGTAACAACACAATCATATTTGAGTAATATGAGTATATAAAATGGTCTTCCATCTCGATCTCCATTTCTTTCGGGAGTGGTATGGTTTTTTTGACATGCATGATCAAGACCTCTGCTGCTGATGGTCGCCTAAATTTTTGTGGGCGTGTCTTGGAATATGGGGATGTGAATCATGAATTTATGGGGGTTGGTTGGCTATGAACGATCCGGACCGGTCGTCCTTCCACACGGTTTATCAGAGACATTTAATGTCACTGACCTCGGATTAGAAATCCGCAGGCATCAAAGTGGATTCTCCAAAACTTCACATCACCCCCACAACCGCATAACCGCCCGCTCAAACTCCACAACGTCCAAAAGCTTCGACTGGATCATCTCAAGAACAACCGCATTATCAACATCCCCATACCTGTGCATCAGCAGATTCCGAAAACCAGCCATATCCCCGAGTCGCTCGGCAAGATCTTTCGCAATCACACCTTTCTCTCCGAGCAGATGAAACATCCCCCTGTACTCCTCCACTCTGCCCATGCCCTTAACCGCTATGATGTGGCTGGCAATGTCGATGCAACTCTCGGTGATCTCAAGAAGTGAGTACTTCGCAGCCTGCACATTCCTGTAACTGCCAAGAAACTCCTTAGAATCAGTATATCCGAATTCATCAAGAAACTCAAGGTTCCGATCGATAATATCCAATTTTGACTCGATCACATCCTGATCAATCTCCATAAATTAGCCGCCTCCTGCGTTCTCTATCATACTCCCTCAAAAATGGCTTGAAATCAAGATACTCCTTCAAGACCCCCGTCTCAAACTCCACTCGCTTCTTCTCGTCCCGCACAAACACAAGTTGTCCATATCGCAGAACCTGATTTAAGAATCTGACCGGTCGCCGGTTTAGTACACGCAGATCAACATCTCTCGCAAGATGGCATCTCGATTGTATCTCGCCAGCCATCCGCACCTCGTACCGATAATCAGGAGCGGCGGCGTCCGCAAGCAGGATTCCCACATCGATGTCACTATTTGCCCGCATTATCCCTTGTGCGGCAGATCCATAGAGGTAGGCAACTATAACCTCTTCATGTTCGCTGATAACTGACTTCAGCGATTCGATCAGATCTGAATTCCGGTGATTCACTTGTACCCTCTTCCGGTTCTTTGATGTGTGTTTCGTGAGAATCGAACCTCGGTTTGCCCATACCTGGGTGCAGTCTCCCGGAAGATGGTGCTGCGGTCTGACATTGGCGCATCTACCGGATCATCCATTCTTGACATCTCCGAAATCGTTTTTAGCACGACTCCTACTTATATCTGGCATCCCTCATGAAACCCGCCACCACAGTCCCATGAGACCCCGGGTACAAACCCCCGTCGCAATCACGCAACCTATGCACCAGTGGGCATTAATACCACAAAAACCAAAAAAGCACCACAACCATGAAGACATACATCTCACCACTCGGCTTTGAGACCACACACGTAATCTCACTCATCGTTGCGCACGGAATCGAAAAAGGCGACCACATCATCCTCCTGCGACCAATCGTGTCAGATCCTCGTGCAGACCGTGCGATAGATGACATAAAAGACCTGACCGGGAAGGTTAATCGCACAATCACTGTCGATGTTGTTCCGATCGATCACCACAACTTCAGTGCTATGATGCTAAGCTTGATGGACCTGATAGCCTCAGCCGCCCAGCCCGATGCCCAGCCGACTACCCCGCCAACCGCCCAGCCAGCCGCAACCGCACCACCAGCACCACCCGCATCAGCACGTGGCAAAGTCATCATAAACCTCTCCGGAGGTCCCCGCGAGATCCTGATTGCACTCACCGCTGCATCCATCGCCCTATCGGAACTGGTCTACAAAACCACGAACTTTAGCGACATCGACCGTGAACTTAGCGAGATTGAACTGCCGCACATCGTCCGCATGCCGGATGCGAAGGTGCGGCAGATATTAGGCGACATCCTCAAAAACGAACCCACGACGATCACGGCGATTGCGTCGCGACTCGGTATATCCGAGAGCACAATCTCACGCAGTTGCGCAAAACTCGCTGATATGCAGGCGGTTAAGATCACGCCGGATGGTAGGAACAAGCAGATCACACTTACATTGAGTGGTATGGTGCTGCTGAAAGTCGGTGGGGCTGGCGATGTACTTTTTCGTAACCTTAACTCCGAATGGATGGGGGATAGCCCATTGTGAAAGCTTCAGGTTTTTGCAAAGAATCCGGTGAAAAACCGTAGAGTGCGCAAAGGGGCACTGAGGATTGTATATCTCTACGAACCTCCGCGGTTATTTTTGACTCTGATATCTCAAGTGATAGTCTTGCCGAGCTACATCAGATTAGCTATCTATTCGAGTACCCCTGGTATCGGTTTTGCAGAGTTTCCGGTCTGTTGAAAAATATAATGAACCGCAGGTAAATGCCGATGAACACAGATTTGTTCAGGGTATCTACGTAAATCTCGCGTGCATCTGCGGTTAATATAACTAAGGGGGTCGGTATTAATTGGAAAGTAGTAAAAAGTCACTACAATTTAGGTATTTCTAATTTACTGTATTTATTGGTGCGGCTTGTGCACTTGCGAATTATCAAGGAGCCTTATTTTCCATACCAGAACGCATAAAATCGCGATCGGTAGACCAATCAACATGCCTGGGTAGTTGCGAAGATCCTAATATATCTTCGAAGCAAACATTTGAGCGATTGATCGTGGCAGTTTTGAGGGATGGCGTACATAATTAGGATTGTTGTGAACATAGCGGACAATAACTGTAGGATTGGTGCGTGTTTGGCTAACCACAGCTAATCGCATTCCCGGATTGAGATGCTCACGACACTGGAAAATACGGACAAGGATTTACCATGTTATCAGCAAGCCCGACCAAACCAGAGATCATTGCGATTGCGATCTCCAAATTAAACCTTGCCCCCGGCGACGTCTTCTGCGACGTTGGTTGCGGCACAGGCGCAGTCTCGATCGCAGCATCTGCCTTCGCAGACACGATTTATGCAATTGACATTCGGGATGAAGCCATCGCAGAGGCAGAACGCAACTTTGACGCCGCAGGAATCGGGGAGCGGGTTACGCTTATCCATGATGAAGCGTCTCTGGCGATTGCGGACCTGCCCCAGCTCAACTGCGCTTTTGTCGGCGGAACCAGGAACATCGAGGATGTGCTGCGTGCACTCTGCACCAGAGTCCGGGGGCGGGTGGTGGTGAATGCCGCAAGAATCGAGACTACAGCGCGGATCATCGGGTGCATGAAGTCGCTCGGGATATTAGAGGAAGTGGTTCATGTCCAGGTCTCGAGGGGCTATGAGCTTGCAGGCGAGACCGCGTTTAAGCCGGTGAATCCTGTGTATATCGTGGTTGGGATCGTAAGGGATGTGGAGCGTCAGGACATCTGAAATAAGGGGGATTCCGGTTACTTCCGCGTTTTCAGGGCGCAGGTGGTCTGGGATGGTCGGGGGATTTGCGATCACAACGATTCCACAGACGTAATCTGATTATTCCCAACTTCACCGGCATTGGCGCCCGTAAACCATCTTATCGCGCCCTGTACTGTTCTCTTGTCTTTTCGAAGAATAAAGGATCCTCGTCATATCTCTCGACCAGCCAGTCAACAAAATCTTCACTGTACTGAGCCGACGCAAATTTTGATTTGTAATAGAACTGGGGCTTTGATTCGTCTATCCGGTAAATTTTGCGAACGCACAGAGTATCGTATGCAGTTATGTGCTTTTTACCACTTAACCGCTCGTTTACGTGGTGTACGACCTCTTTCTGTATGTATGGATACGTGCGATCCGGTATTGCCACCCCATGCCCGGATTGGTTTGGCATACGCGCAGCATTGCTCACGGGTTCCACCGGCTGAGTCACATACATGGCAGGTGTCTTGTCAGCTTTTCCAACACAACTGAACGACCGATGGAGCTTTTCCAGTTCTCTTCCGACAACCTTCGTCATATCGCTGGAATTTCCAGGTTCGCTCCTTGCACCATGCCTGAAATACACAGCACCACTTTCAAACACCGTCTGCTGCCCTTTATCACCCTTATCGCCCCCATCACCCATATCATCGATATCATACGTGCCAGGCTTGACAAAGACCATCGGGATCGAAACGCTCTCGATCAGCAACGCCGCTATCTTGACCCCTTCTTTATCGATCTCTGCGATCTTAAAACCGGAGAACCGCTCGCCGGTGTACATTGTGATCATATCTACCAGCACAGCCGGGTCGATATCGAGCACAGGTGTGACATCAGATCCGGATGGTTCGCCGCCGTCTTCGACACCGATCAATATGACTCCTCCGCCGGAATTAGCCATCGCCACACTGTTTTTCACAATCTCACACCGATCTTTCTCAGAATTGATGTCAAATCCCTCTTTGAAGTCGATGTATGCAGTTTTTGCTTCCATTCTATCCAAAACCCCCTTAAATTCCCTTAGCATCTACTTGATAGGTACTTGATATGTACTTACTCGAGTATTGTGTGGATATTCACACATAAAACCACAAGATTACACAAGATTACACAAGATTAACGCAGAAATCTTGTGGAAATCGGTGCAATTTCATGGTTCACATCACACGTTATCCGAGTATGTACCACGATATTTAGCTTACATCTCTACCAGCCGCCGTACTAATTTCGCACCATCCTCTGATGCAAAGATTGGTAGATTCCAGTTCTGAACGACCTTCTTTCGGTTCGCTGTCACCTCGACCCCACGCACCGGATCATATCCACACTTCACATACTCGTCTCTGTGCACCATGATGCCCCGCCTGTGCCATGCAGGCACCTTGTCAAGATTGATGCCATGGCGGAACAGCATTTCATGAATATCACCCGAGCGCATACCCTGCATCCTCAATGCTGCATCCCTGCCAGACAATCCGGTCGAACGAAGCGTATAATGACCGTAGCTGTTGATACAGTTTCGCCACGCCTCTAATTGTCGCCAGATCAGATACTCGGTGATCTGGTGCGGGTGCAGCGGTATTACCCGCCCGTCGAATGCGATCGGGGATATATCTAATGACATGGTGATCGTACTGGCTATATGACTTGCCATGACCGAAACGAGCTTCTCGATTCTGCCATTGAATGGAAGCACCTGATCTGTGAGAAGGATGTTAATTTCGTCTGAGAATGTGTATGCAATCACAGGATGTAGCCCGCTCTGATGTGTGAGCGACTCTGCGGCGCCCGCCATGGCAGATGCGAATCGATAGTCAAACGGCTTCTCGAATCCTTGCTTGTACAGTAGATTCTTAAACCCCCTGCCATCAACACGGATTATAACTGGTGGAATTGCCCTCAGATCGGCATATATCTCACAGTTCTCAAAATCACTCCTCTGCATCCTTCTTTGTCAATTTGTTAACTTGCTTCACGATGACGACATCGCCAATCGCAAGCACCCACCGGTACGGCAGAATGACCCCCTCACGGTTGACATCGAACATTTCACGGTTGATTTTGGTGAGCGCAAGACCAGTCACCATCCTATCAGCCGCCTCAATCACGACGTCATTCACATTCCCTACATACCGCCCATTGTCAGTATAGACGTTGAGCCCAAACAGCGATGTTAATTCTGCATACATTCGAATCCCTCATGTGTATTGATATGATATTGATTGAACTAAAAAGGATATATACTTTATTGTATGGTGACTGCCAATAAGAAAGTGACACAATCATGAAAACCTCGGTCCAGATCGGGAAGGTTATGGGGATACCGATTAAAATCCATATTTCTTTTGTGTTTGCCCTCATAGTATTTCCGTTCATTTTTTCGAGAGAATCAATCACCGGATTTGCTGATGTGGAATCAGTTTCACTTAAATACATATTATCGCTGAGCTTAACCGTCCTTTTGTTCCTTTGTGTGGCGTTGCATGAGCTTGGGCACTCATGGGTTGCAAAAGGATATGGGATCACCATACGAAGCATCACACTGATCATTTTCGGCGGTATTGCTGCAATGGAGGATATCCCGCGCAATCCCGATGCGGAATTGCGTATATCGTTAGCCGGACCCGGCGTATCGCTTATGATCGGGGTCTTCTGCGCCGTTGCATATCTCACAGTTCATAACATAGCGCAGTCATTGCAGATGTCCCTGCTTTTGGACGTTTCACACCTTTTATGGTCACTTGCATTCATTAACATCGTGTTGTTTGCTTTTAACCTGATTCCCGCATTCCCACTGGACGGCGGGCGCGTGGTTCGTGCGTGGTACGCCCAGCGCATGCCATATCTCCGAGCAACCAGAAAGGCAGTACACCTTGGAAAGACCCTCGCCATCGCGATGGGTGTGTTCGGGCTGTTCGCTTCCGTCTGGCTGCTATTCATCGCTTTCTTCATCTATATCGGTGCATCAGAGGAAGAGACATTCACAAAGGCGTCAGTGACACTTGAGGGCGTCAAGGTCGGCGATCTCATGACCCGCGATGTTGCTTTTGTGGGTGATACTATAACCGTTCTGGAACTCCTCCAGGTGATGTTCGGAAAGAAACACCACGTATACCCGGTAACTGATCCGTTCACAGGAGAGGTTGTTGGAATGGTGGCGTTTGCTGATATCCAGTCGGTTCCGATGGACAAACACAACGTGGTGCTGGTGCGCGACGTGATGGCAACAAGCATCATCTCGATCTTCGATGATGCCGATGCCATAGATGCACTCCGGATGATGTCCATGCACAAAATCGGGCATCTGCTGGTGAAAGGCAGGATCACGGGCAGAGTTGCCGGCATCATGTCCAAAACCGACCTGCTACGATCTATCGAGGTGCTTGGCTACAGTGAACAGTGTAATACCCAATAAACTACCCGGGAATATCCGGAATGCTTGAGTACATGGAATACATGGAATACATGATGAAATGCCCAATGAAATACATGATGAAATACATGATGAAATACATGATGAAATATCCGCGGAGGTGTCGGGGATAATGCCCTATGATGTGATCATTGTCCGTTACGACGAGATTGCCCTGAAAAGCCCACCGGTGCGTGGACGGTTTGAGAAGATGCTTGTTAACCACATCAAAACCGCACTCTCGCAGCATGACGTGCCATATTCCGGGATCACACGGGAATGGGGCAGGATCTTTGTGCATACGGACGATGTGCGTGGTGCGGACGTGATTGCACGTGTTTTTGGCACGGCATCAACGAGTCCCGCAGTCACAACCGGCGCAACGATCGATGCAGTGGCAGAGACCGCAGCGCAGATCGCCAGGACTCTGGTGCCGGTCAGTGATGGTGAATCCTTCGCGATCCGTGCATCGCGGTCCGGCGTTCATGATTTCACATCGATCGATATTGGAAGAGTCTGTGGAGATGCAGTCTCAAGATGTGCCCCTGGCTCAAGAGTCGATCTTACAAACCCTGACCGGGAAATATTCATTGATATGCGGCAGAACCATGCGTACGTCTACACAAAACGCGTTGCAGGGGCAGGTGGGCTTCCTTACGGCAGCCAGGGGAAGATGATTGCACTGATGTCAGGCGGGATTGATTCACCGGTCGCTGCGTGGATGATGATGAAACGCGGGGCTGAGATTGTGCCGTTGTACTGTGATCTCGAGGAGTTTGGGGGCCCCGCATCGGCAAAACTTGCCAGAGAGAACGTAAACCAACTGAAGAGCTGGTCTTATTCCGACATGAAAGCATACACGGTTCCTTATGGCTCGTGCCTGCGTGCGATTCGGGAACACTGCAACCCGCGCACGACCTGCGTGGTCTGCCGGCGTATGATGTACCGGATCGGAGCGGCGGTTGCAGAGCGGGAAAACGCATGTGGGATCATTACCGGATCGTCGCTCGGGCAGGTCGCATCCCAGACCGCACGGAACATGTTTGCAGAGATGTGCGGGTCTGACATGCCGATCTATCATCCGTTGATCGGGTTTGATAAGCGAGAGATCATTGATCACGCGATCAAGATCGGTACATTTCCACAGGCAAGTCCTGCGGTAGACTGTACGGCTGTTCCGGATCGTCCCGGAACTGCTGTGTCGCGTTCTTTGGTAGAAGCGAGTGAAGAAAGGCTCGATGTTGCTGGCATTGTAGCTGGCGCAATAGCCGGTCTGCATGATCTGGCGCCGCCCTGGTGACTGAATTGTCCGGGCAATGGCATGGGCACGGGCAGAACCATAAGGGGACGCTTTCTACGATCAATAATGTTTAATACTGGTGACATCAATAACGTAGTATGATGGGGCTAATAGGGAGGAATTCACATAAAAATACTGGTAGTGGATGACGAGCCCGATGTTGCGGACTTGATCACACTGATGCTTGAGTCGCAGGGGTACGATGTCAGGACTGCTTACGGTGGCAACGAATGTCTTGAACATCTGAAGCATGAGACGCCCGATCTGATTCTACTGGACCTGATCATGCCTGATATCGATGGTTGGGGCGTACTGGATCGGATACGTCAGGAAAAGCGGTTAAACTCAGTTTTTGTCATTATTCTTACTGCTAAACAACTGACGGCTGAAGTTGTGCAGAAAAAAGCACGATACATAACCGAATATCTTGTTAAACCGGTCACGAAGGGTGGATTAATCTCAGCGATAGAGGGTATTGCGTTATATTCGAGGGAACTTAACGAATTTACCAGCGCTGCAAAGAGATCTAACGTCGATCAGGCGATGATCGACCGATATATCGAACTTGATCACCAGGTGGGTACATACAAGAGATTATGCACCTCGTTAATCCAGACATTCACAAGGAAAAAGCTTGAAGCGGACGGATCTGCGAAAAATACGATGGATAGCATCAACCAGCTGATCAGCCTACGTGAGCGGGATCTCGCGGAACTTCATGCAGAGATCGAGGAGCTGATCAAGGCAGACGCGTAGCTATGCAAGGATTTATATTATACCGCGTTTGAATGCTAAATTATGGACGAATTGGAAGCAATTCGAATGAGAAAAATGGAGCGATTACAGAAAATGACATCAGGAGAAGTATTAATAATAAATGATGGAAACCTTGACGGGACTGTGCACGAGTACCCGTTAGTTGTGGTTGATTGCTGGGCTGAGTGGTGCGGACCATGCAAGACGATTGCGCCGATCATCGAGGCGCTTGCAAAGGAGTATGCAGGCAAGGTGACATTCGGCAAACTGAATATCGATGAGAATATGGGCGTTGCCACAACATACCAGATCAGCGCAATACCAACGATGCTGGTATTCAAGAATGGCGTCCTATCCGGTCAGATCATCGGCGCTCTTCCAAAGGCGCACATCAAACAACAGATAGAAGAGTATATGTGAATGCTACCAGTGATCAGTTTCCACCCGATAGGTCTTCTACGATCTGCGTGATTCGTTTGCCCTCGTCGGGAAGCTGATCTTTTAATTTAAGGGCTGCTTCGAACTCCTGCAGAGATGCTTCCCGGCGCCCGAGCCGTTGATACAGAAAACCAAGATTGGCGTGTGCTCTGGCAAGATCGGGTTTGCATTTTATCGCCTCACAGTACTCCCTCTCAGCTTCATCGAACTGTTTTGAACGATATAGTAAATTTCCAAGATTGTGGTGTGCCATCGCCACGTCATCCGGAGTATTGATCCCGAGCTCCCTGCCTGCCGCCTTCAACCGCTCGATTGCTTCATCCGTTCTTCCGGAAAGCGCATCCAGCAGCGCAGATTCCATCTGCATAACGGTCTTTGCATCGACATCTTCAGACAGAGGTCCTGACTCCGGCAGTCCGGTGGTCGAACGATCCTGCAAACCCTGCATCGACATGTAAGCCTGATCCGGAGCTGGTGTCATCGTTGGTGTTGCGGCTGGAGCAGTGGCATTGTATGCTGCGGCATCATAAGCCGCATCAGGTCCTGCCCCGGATGCTGTACCGCCATCGAGCCGCTCATCGATATCCCGCCGCCACTGGTCAAATCTGCCCTTCCACTGTGCGATCTTCCATATAATCAGAAGCGCCATGCCCGACGCAACCACAATTCCTATCCATATAACCAGATCAATTCCTATAAATTCCATTATAACGCCTCGTTATCAGGTAAGTGTCTCAACGCCTCTTCATAAGCCATATTATATGACGTTTTCAGATGTTCCCAGACCCTTTCGTCCAAAAGAATTCCCCACAGTATCTGCTGTCGATCCTTCTGGTCAGGAATCCGCTCTTTCAGAAGATCACGCACCGCACTCTGCAATCTTGCCATCCCACCATATTCAGGCGTGATCACCTCTTCGATCTGCCTCCTGCTATATCGCGACAGTGCGGGGCTATTGCCAAGCGTTGATATGCCGATCGTGACATCGCCACGGGCAATCACCGACGGGATGATTACATCACCAGGATCGTCGTTTACCTGATTGACAAGCGCCCCGTGCAAGCCCGCGATCCCTGCGAGATGAGCGTTATAAGCAATGTCGTCTGTTGCCGTTATCACGATGAACGCGTCCTTTATCAGATCAGTGAACTCTTCATCGTCAAGTTTCCGGTCGATGGTTATCCGCTCGATCTCACTTGATTCCAGCAGTTTTTCAGTGAACTCGATGCTCACAACGACTGTTCTGGCATATCTGCCAAAGAGTGTTGCTTTGCGTTCGCCAACCGACCCGCCACCGATGATCACCACCTTCCGATCGCGGAGGTCGATGAATAGCGGGAGGAATCCTGACATGACCTAATCATTTACATCTTTATCTATTAGAGGGTTGCCACCCCTGCACATGAAATACGAGCAACAAGATACATTGGGACAGCGCGTGCCGCAGACAGCGCGCTGCAAGACAACGTCGGCTACCGGTGGGCAACTCTAACATCGCACAGGATCGAGAGAGCGGGTTTTGCAAGCCCCGCGGTATGCGAAGGGATTTATAAGAGTTTTGCCAAAGGGTCAGAGCAGGTAGGAACAGATGAACCGGAATGTTAGTTTTTCGTTGCTTGGACTCATCATGCTGCTCTGTATAGGGGTTGCGGCATCCAGTGTGTATTACCAGTACACC
>CBDUQO010000053.1:0-11499 GCA_965369365.1 uncultured Methanosarcinales archaeon | reverse complement strand
GCCCACAACCTGCCAATCGACGAAGATCTTGCAAAACCGATCCGTGCAGACTTTGAATACTGGTATCCGGTCGACATCAGGTCGTCCGGGAAAGACCTGGTCCCGAATCACCTTTTGTTCTTCCTGTTTCACCATGTAGCGATTTTTCCAAAAAAAATGCTCCCTCGTGCAATTGCTGTCAATGGGTTTGTCTCTCTTGAAGGCGCGAAGATGAGTAAGTCAAAGGGACCCCTGCTCACTCTGAACCATGCAGTCACCGAGTACGGGGCGGACGTCACAAGGTTGTACATCCTTGGCACCGCCGAACACACCCAGGATGCCGATTGGCGGTCCGAAAGTGTGAACAACAATCAGAAACAGGTTGAAAAATTCTATAATATTGTATACCGCTTTATCAGTGATCCGAATGCTGATGAACCGCCAAAAATCATCGATAAATGGATGATGAGCCGGCTTCAACACCGGATTTCTGAAGCGAGAGCTTCTCTTGAAGTGCTCCGCACGAGACACGCACTCCAGAATGCATTCTACCTGTTGATGCACGATCTGAAGTGGTATCAGCGCAGAGGCGGTGTATCATCACTGAAAGATGTTGTGCATGTCTGGATCAGGCTGATGGCTCCGTTCATGCCGCATATCTGCGAGGAACTGTGGAAAGGGATCGGAGAGGTGGGTTTTGTCTCGCTTTCTGAATATCCTGCTCCGGATCCAAATTTGATTGACCGACGTGCCGAACGGGCAGAAGAACTGGTCAAGAGCACGCTTGATGACATTGAGGAGATCATCAGGGTGACGTCGATGAAACCAGAGCGAATAACGCTGTTCACAGCACCTGTCTGGAAGAATACGGTGCTTAAGCAGGCTCTTATAGCAAGTCGCGCCGGAAAACTTGATATGGGCGCTCTGATGAATGGCTTGATGCAGGATCCCAAAATCAAGAAACATGCGCGGGATGTTCCTAAGTTTGTGCAGCAGTTGATCAAGGATGTGTGGACATGGGATGATGTACAGGTTGACAACCGTCTTGAGGGGCTGGATGAGTGTGCTGTGCTTTCAGAGGCGCGTGAGTTCTTCGAGCGGGAACTCGGGTGCGCAGTCGAGGTGCTGGATGCTGATGCTGTCGATGCTTCCGGAGACGATCTTGACCCTCAGGGCAGGCGGAAATTCGCAGAACCGGGCAGACCTGCGATTTATGTCAAGGACGCAAACTAAAAGTTCCGAGACCGTTGTTTTGCCAGTAAAAAATGCCGGAAACGAGATACCTGAGAGCTGTCCATATATTCATCCCACATTCCACTGTGCCAAAAGAACATTTTATGTACGTTACGCACAAATCCATCATACGTTAAACGCGAATAACAGGAGATGATCAGTAATGCAAATGGCACCCCAAATGGGGTATGATCGTGCAATAACCGTGTTCAGTCCGGACGGAAGGCTTTTTCAGGTAGAGTACGCCAGAGAGGCAGTGAAGAGAGGTACAACCGCGTTAGGGGTCAAAACATCCGATGGCGTTGTATTGCTGGTCGACAAACGGATTACAAGCCATTTACTTGAATCCGAATCCATTGAGAAGATTTTTCAGATCGATCAGCATGTTGGTGCAGCGACATCAGGGCTGGTTGCGGATGCACGTGCGTTGGTAGACCGGGCGCGTGTAGAGGCGCAGGTCAATCGACTGTATTATGACGAGCCAATCGGGGTGGAGACTCTTGCAAAGAAGATCTGTGACCACAAACAGACCTATACGCAGTTTGGCGGTGTGCGCCCTTATGGCACGGCTCTTCTGATTGCAGGGGTGGATGATCACCGGGCAAGGCTGTTTGAGACCGACCCAAGTGGTGCGTTGCTTGAGTATAAGGCAACTGCGATTGGCGCGGGCAGGGCAAAGGCGATGGAGATCTTTGAGAAAGAGTATACCAATGACATCAGTATGGAGAGTGCAATCCGTCTTGGATTAGTGGTGCTGCATCAGGTGTCTGACGCCACGTTCACGGTCGATACGATTGAAGCAGGATCTGTGATGCTTGAAGATCGCACATTCAAAAAAATCGAAAGGGACGTGCTCGCGCAGTATGTTGAGGAGATTGACAAGGAATTTAAGGCAAAGGAATCGGAGACTGAAGATACCGAGGAGTAACAATGGTCACACTCGATAACGCGATCACAGCACGACTGAAACGTGGCGGCAAGCACTTTGAGGTGCTGGTCGATCCTGAACTTGCATTACGCGCTCACAAAGGAGAAGAGGTTGACCTATCAGAGATGCTTGCAGTTGAGGATGTGTTTGAAAACGCGAGTCGTGGCGAGCACCTGTGCAAGGAGGACTTAGAGAAAGTCTTTGACACCGCAGACATCCTTGCAGTCGCCGAGCACATCGTGAAGCATGGAGAACTTCATCTCACAAAAGAGCAGCGCAAACAGATTGTTGAGGATAAGCGGAGACAGGTGGTAAGCGCAATCGCGGCGGGTGCATTCAACCCACAGACAAAGGCGCCGCACCCGCCTGCAAGGATAGAGAAGGCGATGGAAGAGGCAGGCATCCACATTGATCCGATGAAGGGCGTTGACGAACTGGTGAACCTGACGATGAAAGCGATCCGCCCGATTATCCCAATCAGGTTTGATACCGTCGAGATCGCTGTCAATGTTCCAGCCGACTATGCTACAAAAGCGTACGGCGAGATCACAGGGTTTGGTGAACTGCAAAAAGAGGAATGGCAGTCAGATGGATCCTGGATCGGTGTTATCAAGATTCCTGCAGGCATGCAACTCGATTTTTATGGTCTTGTGAACCGCGTAACTAAGGGCGGTGCTGAGACCAAGCTTATGAAATAGAAACGGCAATGGAAGATAAAGGTAGTAATATGGGAAAGAGAATTGTTATTCCGGGTGATATTTTATCTGATGACCCAAAGATGTCAGGCAGCGGCACTTACGTCGCTGATGGGGCTGTGCGTGCCGCATTGTACGGGCTCATGAACAAGGGGGACCGCTACATCAGCGTGATACCGCTCGCAGGTAAGTACATCCCACAGCCCAGTGATCGCGTGATCGGGGTCGTCACTGAGGTTGCATATTCAAACTGGATCGTGGATATCAATGCGCCTTATGATGGCTTGTTGCATATCTCCCAGTATCCGCGGCGGATCGAGATCGAACAGATGAGTAGCTATCTGAAAACTGGCGACTGTATACTAACGATGGTGAAGGACGTTGACGCCGGCATGAAAGTTGAACTTACACTTCGAGACAAGGACCGTGAACTAAGGCTCCTCTCCGAAGGACGCGTCATTGCCATCAATCCGACGAAGATGCCGCGGGTGATTGGGCGTAGCGGCTCGATGATCCGGTTACTTAAGAGTGAGATCGGATGTAATATGTTTGTCGGGCAGAACGGGCGGATATGGATCCACGGCAACGACGATCGTGTCGAGCTGGCGATTCAAACTGTCAAGTACATCGAAACGAATGCACACACGCCAGGATTGACGGATCGTGTGCAGGCGTTCCTGAACGCGAAAAAGAAAGCAAGATTTGGAAAAACGCATGAAAATGGAAACGAAGAGGAATGGTGATGAGTGAAAAACCAGAGCATTTTATTGTAGACGGAAAGAGACTTGATGGACGGGGTGTTGATGAGTTGCGACCGATCAAGATCGAGATTGGCACACTTGGCAGGGCTGACGGCTCCTGCTACCTTGAATGGGGCAACAACAAAGTGTTAGCAGCAGTTTATGGTCCCCGGGAACTTCATCCGAGACATAGACAGAAGATGACCAGATCGGTCGTACAGTTTCGATATAATATGGCTTCATTCTCGGTAGATGAGCGGATAAGACCCGGACCAAGCAGACGGAGCACAGAAATCTCGAAGGTGAGTCGTGAGGCATTTGAACCCGTAATATTTACCAAATTCTATCCGAAGACAGCGATCGACGTATTTGTAGAGGTATTGCAGGCAGGTGCAGGCACCAGAACGGCAGGCATCAATGCTGCATCGCTTGCACTCGCTGATGCAGGCATCCCTATGCGCGGGCTTGTCAGCGCGTGTGCCGTTGGAAAGGTGGATGGCGAACTTGTGGTCGACCTGATGAAGGAAGAGGATAATTATGGTGATGCGGATGTGCCGGTTGCTATGACTGCGGATGGGCAGATCACGCTCCTCCAGATGGATGGGCACCTGACCATTGATGAGTTTCACAAGGCGCTCAGGATGGCAAAAACCGGGTGTGACCAGATGTATGCGCTGCAGCGTCAGGCACTGATCGAGAAGTATGGCAAGGAATCTATGACAGAGACGGAGGCTGATGGCGACGTACCGGAAGGTGATGGCGATGAGTGATGATGTGATGGTAGAGATCCAGCGCGATCATCTCCTAAACCTGATACTGAAGGGTGAGCGTGAGGATGGTCGTGCATTTGATGAGTTTCGAGAGATTGACATTAAAACGGGCGTCATCGATACTGCAGATGGTTCAGCCCTTGTGAAGATCGGAAAGACTGAACTGCTGGTTGGTGTGAAGATCCAGCCTGGTGAGCCTTTTCCTGACACGCCGGATAAGGGCGTGCTCATCACCAATGCAGAGTTAATTCCACTGGCATCCCCCGAATTTGAGGCAGGTCCCCCGAGAGAGAAAGCAATCGAGATTGCACGGGTCGTTGATCGTGGCATCAGGGAGTCGAAATCGGTCGATCTCGAAAAACTCTGCATAACCGCTGGCGAAAAGGTCTGGATCATGTTCGTAGACATCCATATGCTGAACAACGAGGGTAACCTCCTTGATGCCGCATCGATGGGCGCAATCGCAGCGCTGCTCACCGCAAAGCTACCAATGTCCCAGTATGGCATGGGTGATGATATCCCACTCCCTGTCAGGGATATTCCGGTCGCGGTCACTGTGGTTGAGTTTGGTGGCGCACTGCTACTCGATCCATCGCGCACAGAGAGTGCAATCGCAAGCACAGCCCTCATTGTCATCACAAACAGCGACGGCAGCATCTCTGGCATGCAAAAAAGCGGATCAGAATCGCTCACAATCGAACAGGTCCTGCAAGCTGTTGACATGGCAAAGGCAGCAGCAGATGAGATACGGGAAAAATTCCTGGACGTATAATATGGCAAATGCTGTAGATACGGGTAATACAGAGAAAAGAGAAGTTCTGGAGGCATAAATGGTCAAACACACAAAAGGATGGAAAACAAAGTCAGCCGGTAGGTTCGGTGTGAGGTACGGACGTAACCTCCGGAAGAAAGTCGCCAACATCGAGGAGATGACACACCACAAGCACAAATGCATCCAATGTGGTTTTCCTTCGGTGCGCCGCGTTGGCACTGGCATCTGGAGATGCGCCAAATGCGGGCACACCTTTGCAGGCGGCACATACATTCCGCACACATCAGTTGGGACGACCGTTGCAAGGTCGGTGAAGCGCGCAATTGAGCAGAGAGCGCGCGACGCGATGCTGTCGGAGGCGTGAATGGGATACCGATGTGTCCGATGCAAGGAACCAGTCGAGATTGATTATGAATACCGGGGCATCCGGTGCCCATACTGCGGACACCGGATCCTGCTCAAGGAGCGCCCGGTCAGGATCGCCAGGATTCGCGCCGAGTGATCACGATCACTTGAGTGACCCACGTGATGGACACGGCAGAATTCCAATTTGATTTTGGCAGCGATGCGCCCACAATCTATCGGGCGTTGCTGCCTGAGGCTGCCGCGTCGTTTCCGAGAAGTCAGGTGGCAATATCGCTGGAACGTGGGATACTGCATCTCAGCGTAGCGGCTGACGGGGTTGCCGCACTGCGTGCTGTGCTGAACACGTGGCTACGATTGATCAGGGTCGCACACGAGATGGTGGGGATCTGCGAGATTCACGAGCGTGGGTGAGTGGTGCTGGTTTACTGGTCCCAAATTGCACTGATTCCTGGTAGTGTACATATCCCGGATAGTTGGTACATGTTTAGAACTGCAAGATACACCGATTTCCACAAGATCTCTGTGTTAATCTCGTAAAATCTCGTGGTTTTTTCGCCTCAGCCAACCACATGGCTCCCCGGTAATTCGCGATTGCAAGCATCTCGTAGATGAATTGTGCTGGTAGGATATTAAGTGCTTAGATATCACGAATTTTAAAACGGAATATATTTGTGTCATTCATCCGGGGACGCGTGAGTTCGTGATAAAAATGCCCTCTGATATCCCACGTTGCAGTGAACAAACCGAATTACAACGCGAGATACCAAAGACCCCCCCCATTCGTGGCGAGGCACGCCACCTTTTGCATGACCGCTCCAGGTGATGATATGGCTGCATTCTGAACGGCGAGAGCTGATAACACCTAATCAGGATGTGACGATCGTGAATAACCCGGGCGAGCCAGCGATGGGGATACTCGTTAATAGCGGTCAGGAGACCGAGACGCTAAATGCGGGTGCCCTCAAAGTCTCATTCGCGTCTGCGAAAGCTGTATATGTGATTGGATGATCATCATGATAAATCAAGTTTGTCCGCACTAAGACAAAAAATGTGAAAACCATGATGCACCCCCCACATCCACGACTAATACATGCAAGGAAGAAACCACACGCAAAAACGTATCGCCTCCTTCTGCTTATGGTGAGATCGCATACGCTCTGTGGGACAAATAGCGATTGTCAGACCGAGACATGATCTATGTGTCCTCGAAGTAGGGTTGTATGTGTAATTGTCGCGTTGCTTGCTCTGGCGTGTCTTGCTGGCGTTTCGGCTGCTGAGGACTGGCACCAGTTCCAGAAAGACTCCCGGAACACCGGAGCCACACAGGACACTACTCCGAGAAGTGACCCTGAACTCGTGTGGAGCGCGTTTACGCACACGAGCGAGTGGAGCGGTGGAATTGACGTGCCCCCGATCATTGCAGGGGGTATTGTGTACGTATATGACATAAACGGCACACTACATGCATTCGACATGACCAACGGCACCCGGATATGGCGTAACGAGACCTCTGTTGGGTTCCAGGGATCGACTCCAGCGTATGGGAACGGAACGATATTTGTCGCATCGAACATCGGAGATCTATACGCATTTGACGCAGCAACAGGCGGGCAACTCTGGAAGGAACATGTAACCGACCGGGACTTCAAATGTCCGGTAACGTACCACGACCACAAGATCTATGTTGGGGAAGGTCTCTCTGGCGGTGTCAGAACAAAGTACTACTACTGTTATGACGAGAACGGAAACGAACTCTGGAAACATGCGACCGATGACACCGCGGGATTCCTGTGGTGCGGCGCATCGGTCATAGACGACTTTCTTGTGTACCCGGCACACGAAGGCGGGCTGATATGCGTGTATCTTGAGAACGGAACCCTGAGAGACAAAATCGATCTGAAATCCGGTCTTTCGTTCAGCCGTTCCGATCTCGGGCGCATCCGTGCGTCTGTGTCCTACCGCGATGGATATGTGTACACAACATCTGAAAAATCGCAGACGATTGGGTATGTGTGGAAGGTCGGGTTCGAGGACGGGCGGTTCGTCGATGATGGGTGGAGTTCCCTCATCGGTTTTTCCACATCAACGCCCGTGATCCATGGCGGACGGGTCTACGTAGGTCAGGGCGGGCATGAACACCCATCAGGAAACCTTACCTGCCTCAATGATTCAAACGGCTATGTGATCTGGAAGTATACCGTGCCAAAGGGCGTAAAATCCTCGCCGGCTCTCTCGATCGGTGATGGTGGCATATACGTCTATTTCACGACTGCGATGGGTGATGGTTCGCTTTACTGCCTGCGGGACTGCGGGATGTCTACGGCGCTTGCATGGGAATACAACCCGCCGGACGACGGATATATCTTGCAAGGGGCTGCAATCTTGGATGGGCGGGTCTATTTCGGAACCGATGGCGGATACGTGTACTGTATCAGAGATGCGCACGTAAAAGGCGATCTCAATGGCGATTGGGTGGTTACGGCGGCGGACGCGGTGGTTGCACTTGGGGTGGCCGCGTGGGCGGTTCCCGCTCGTGGGGCGGGCGATATGAATGGTGATGGCAGGGTGACATCGCTTGATGCGCTGATGATTATGCAGGTGGCGGCAGGAGCTGCGAACTTATGACCAAGTCCGTTCCCACAATCCTAACTGTTGGTAGTGTTGGTATGATGTTTTTGATGCAACTACTCATGTCCTAAAACAGTATCGTACGACCTCGCTATACTGGCACTGCTTGACCCTGAACACAATATATGCCAAACAGGGAATTTAACCGCAAAGTGACGCGGAGGCTAATATTTCTCTGCGAACCTCTGCGCCTTAGCGGTTATTTTTCTTGCCAGAAAGCATAGAATCACAATCGGGCGACCAATCAACATACCTTGGGTAGTTACGATTATTCGGTGAATGATTTTCCAAGATCGTTCAGGTCGAAGAGCAGTACGTTATCCCGTGCGGCAAGTTTTTCCATTTTTTTAGTAAATCCTGATCTGGATATCAGGCAATACGTCTCTCTGCGTTCTGGACTACCCCATTTCACAAATACAGTCTTCTCTACGAGGCTATGGTAAACGTCTGTATCGATCATCCTGTTTGTGTACTTACATTCACAAAACAATATCTCTTTTGTATTATCATTCAGCGCGACTATGTCAATCTCACGTTCGCCATGCCACCATGAGCCAATCCTCGTAAAGTCGAATGGCGGATTTACAAGCAGGAATTCGACACATATCCGCTCGAATGCACGTGAACACACCTCATTATTCCGTTTTAGAATGGATTTTGCGAGTTCAGAGGAGAGATTCTTCTCTATCATTTCCATATTATTGAACACATACCTGAACCAAAATGTAAAGAAGTTATCATTTATGACATAGATACCTTTTCTCGATTTTACGCCTTCGGTAACCGGTATCTGCCTACTTACAAGTTTCAAATCCGACAGCACCGATAAATATTTGGTTATTACGCCCTTTTCATAACCTGTGTGGTTTACGATCTCAGATAGTGTTGTTTTGCCGATGGAAATTGCATTTAATATACTAAAATAGACTCGAGGCTCTTTTAACTCCTCGCGCAGGAGAAACGGAACTTCGTTGTACATAAAAGCATCTTTTTTGAAGATTTTGTCCTCGATACATCTGGCGAGGGGCGCATCACCAAATTCCATAAGATACGCTGGCGTTCCGCCGCAGATCGAATATACGGTTATCTTCTCATCAAGTGAGTAATTCTCCATGAATTTGCACGAATTTTTGAAATTCATCTGATCGATATTCATCTGTGCAGTTTTTCTCCCGTATAGCGGGGATTTGTATCCAAGAAGCGACTCCATCATGGCGACCGATGATCCACAGATTATGATCTTTAGATTCGTTGTTTTGAGTTTCGTGTCCCAGTACTCCTGAAATATCGAAGGGAGCGCCGGGTTTGCACTGACCGCGTAAGGAAATTCATCAAAGACGATCGCAAAGTTATCAGGCATGTTTCCGATGAAGAAATCCCGGAGAGAGTCCCATGTCGTAAAAGGTGCTTCTTTGAGGTATTCTATATTCATCTCTTCTGCGATCTGTGAGGAAAAACGTTTGAGCATCTCTTTCTGGGATTCAATCCTGCAAAAGAAGTAGATCCCCTCTGTATCCTCCATAAATTTCTGTAACAGCGTGCTCTTCCCGACCCGCCTCTTCCCATATACAACGATGAATTCGGCACCTCTGGTATTGAACCGTTCTCTTAGTGTTGCCAGTTCTGCCTCCCTGTTTACGAACTCTAGATACTTCATAGTAGACTACTTCAAAGTATCTTATATTAAGTATTGGTGTTGGGAGGTGTCCGAAAATTCAGAAACATTTAAGTTGGAACAATCTGCATGGTTTCAAAATACATTAGGAACACAAACCAAACCATATGGAGGCACAACTCATGAATATAAGAACATTAGCGATACTCACGATAGTGGTACTTGCGCTCACCGCACCACTATCGTCAGCAGCGGACTGGCAGCAGTTCCACTGCGACATAGCACACACAGGACACTCAACATCAGATGCACCTGACACAAACCATACAGCCTGGATCAGTGAAGATATCGGTGCGGATTTCCCGTCATCCGTGACAGTAGCGGATGGGCAGGTCTTCGTCTATTGCGGAGATCATCTTGTCAGCCTGGATGAATGCACAGGAGCGGTTCTCTGGAACGTCTCGGTCAATGAGACGCCTGACGTCTGCGGATCGTGGGTCACTCCCGCGTATCACGATGGACGCGTCTTTCTTTCCGCAAACGAGACCTGCTGCTTTGATGCGGCAGACGGATCCCTGATATGGACATTTGAACCGCCAACCGGAAAGGGCGCGGTCGATGGTGGATGTACTATTGTAGAAAACATGGTCTTCACAAGCGACTGGGATGGCAACCACTACTACTGCTTAAACGTTGCGGACGGCACCGAAATCTGGAATTTCACAGTTGGTGGGAATGCTCAATCAACCCCCGCGGTATCGGTTGCGGACGATCGGGTATTCTTTGGTAGTTACGCCAACATCTGTGAAGATGGCGGAGTTGCATATTGCGTAGATATGACAACAGGAGATAAGATCTGGAACTTTACCACTGCTAACTCGGTCTGCGGGTCTATAACCATCGGAGACGGGGTAGTATACTTCACAGAATACAATTTCTATGGTGATGGCGCGCTCTATGCACTATACTCGGAAAACGGGACCGCCAAATGGAATAAAACCATAGAGCGGTCGGATTCCACGCCTGCACTGGTGGATGGAAGACTGTACATCTCAGGAGGTTATGGTGGCATAAATAACAAGTACACAGACCTTTTGACATACTGCTTTGATGCATCGACAGGCGATCTGCTATGGAATACGTCAGTTGCAGATGAGATCGGCGACTGGAAATGCTCTCCCGCATGCGCCGATGGTATGGTCTTTGTAGGAAGACCAAAGCCAAACAGCATGGAATTCGAGGGCACGTATGCGCTTAATGCAAGCACCGGCGAGATCGTGTGGAGCTACCCCGGAGGCGGCGCATCGCCTGCTGTCGCTGATGGCATGGTCTTTACCGTGGGCGGCGGGAGTGTGTACGCGTTCGGACCAACCACCATCTGGAACGGCGACGTAGCACTTGGTTCTGGCACGTTCAACGTAACAGCAGACAACAGTGGCAAGGAATACGCGATCAACCGAGCATGTGCGCTTGCTGCACTCATAAGAGCTGCTGAAGCGGGTGGATTTAACTACACGATCAATGATTCGTGGTACGAGAGTTACGGATCGCTACGTCCCGATTCAGTTGCAGGTAAATCAGAGGTTGGTTGGGATGGATGGATGTACTGGGTGAATTATCCTGCTGATCCATCACCATCCTGCACGGCAGATCACTTTGAACTGAACGACAGTGATGTCGTGACATGGTACTACGGCGGAATGGGTGCAAGCCCGGACAACACCGATATGCTGATTCGGATCGAGACGAGCTACGATTACTGGAATGGTGACG
>CBDUQO010000052.1:0-11636 GCA_965369365.1 uncultured Methanosarcinales archaeon | reverse complement strand
CACCAACACCGGCTGCGGCATCGGCGGTTCGGCATCGAATGCGTCAGTGGAAGTGACGCAGACGCCGCCTTTGGAGCGCATGACCCCTGCGCCGAGAGCGACCGAACGAGTGCATGCAACTGCACCCGCCGCAGGGGCAACGCCTACGAAGCCCGAGCAGGGGCTGCCCCGGGTTCACCGCGGCGTTTGGGGCGGCGGAAGCGATAACAGCCACGACACAGGATTGAAGGGTGAACTCCCTTCACGTTTTTCTTGCAGCATACCGGTTTAATAGCGGTCAGAAAGAATTACTGATAATAGAATGTAAATTAGTTGAAGTGAGTAAAATGAAAAGAGCAACGATTATTACAAAAGGCGATGTTCAGAGGGTTGGGCATCGAGACGTAGTAGAAAAGATTGCTCGTAAACTGAAGTTAACCGGTTTTGTTGAGAATTTGAAACCATATGATGTCAAGATCGTTACAGAGGGCGAAGAAGATACTCTTGACGAATTCATAACCCGGATCAGGATCGACGAACCTCCTGTATCTGTTGAGGGCATTGATGTCGAGTTCGGAGCCGCAACTGGCGAGTTCGAGTACTTTGAGATCAGGCGAGGTGATTGGAAGGAGGAACTCGGAGAGTGCATGGATACTGCCGGGGCGATGCTTTACATGTCTGTGAGACTTGGAGAGAGATCAGTGGAAATCGGGGAGAAAATGCTCGATAAACAGGATACGACAATACAAATATTGAAAGATGTGAAGGATGATACAAGTCAGATAAAAGGAATAAAGGAGGCTACAAAAGTGATGAAAGATAAATTAACATCTATAGAAGCGATCCATAAGGAGTTGCTGGATCTAAAGGTGCTGTACAATCAATTGAGCGAGGATATCACAGAGATAAAGATCGCAATATCCGAACTATCCGAATCCGGAGTTGGCGCACATGCCTGATCTACGCAAAGACGGGACTTTGAGGGCGCCGTCGCAATCGCGGGACTCCTCGCGATCGCTTGTGTGATGCTGCGGCGGAAGTGATAACCGCCACGACACCGAATTGAAAGGGGAGCTCCCTTCACTCGCTCTCTTTTTTATGTGGTACTGTGTATAATTTGGTGGCGACTTCGGGATATAAAGGATTTGTTAAAGAAAATAGAGGGTGGAAAAATGAAAAGCGAAAGAAGAAGGAGAACAATTGGAAAGGCTTTTGTATTCGTTATTCTATGTGCAACGCTGGCAGTTGTAACCGTAAGCTTCGGATGCGCGTGCGCAGACGCGCTTGAGTTCGATGGTGCGGTTGTGCAACTGACTGGCGCACAATCCGGGGACGTTCTCTGGAACAAGTCCAATTTTGGGGCATTTTGCTACAACTTGAGCGATGGTGCTTGTGTTGGCACGGAAACTCTGACGATTGCTGATGGCACGCTTGAGGGACCCGATTCCGATCAGACTATCGATGAGAACAGTCTCACTTACACCACGCAACCGATCAGTCGGGAATACGAACTTTACAGGAATCTCGGGCTGATAGTGGAGGGAGAGTCCGGGTACGAGATCGAGTTCTGGATGGGCGAGATATGTGTAGCCATCGATGGCAGAGCGGATAAACTCGCAGAGCCGCTCGTGGTGTGGGGCAGCACCGATATCAAAACCCTTGTAGTAAGCGATCCATGGGATCTTGGTGGAGGGTTTGCACTTGAGGCAAAACAGATCGATCTCGATGGTGGGAAAGTTTGGCTTTGCCTGTACAGAAACGGGGTGGAACTTGACAGTGAGGTAATCAACGCCGGTAGTTCCGATTTGCAGGATCGCGTATACACGTACACAGCGGATGTTGCTGGAGAGGACGATGTCCCGATAGTCTCATGCTATATCTCTGCGGTCTTCGACGGGATGAGTTCCCGTCTGGTGCAGGTCAGGCATGTCTTCTTGATCGATGATGACGTGACCGAGATTTATGCTGGCGGTGAGTATGGTTCGATGGAAGTTGTGTCTGCAAGTGCGTTTGATATCACTCTCGAGAACAGTGCAGCACTCACTCTGGACCCGGACTCGACCGTGAATATCATGGGAAACCTGTCATTTAATGTAGCGGACAATATGTCTGCAATAGAATTCTACCCTCACCTGACAAGAGACGAACTACCTCAACTCACTGACGGCGGTGGGTTTGTGCTGGACGATTGTCAAATCGGCTCTCTGTGGAATCTGTCCGAGGATTATTCTATCGTAGTGAAGGATGTTGGCGCAGGTGAACGTAAGGCGCGGATCGCGCTCCTGAAGGATGGCGTTGTGGTTGATGAGCGAATACTGACCAGAGAGTCCGAAGCGCCTGTTAGCTCGGATTCGTATTACAGCTACGTGATGGACGGAACCGAGATCATCAACGCAACGCTCGAAACCGTGCTTAACGGCATGGTTGGGCTTACAAAGGTCTACCAGCGTTCAGAGGTCGATTTCAGTCTGCTGGTCAACAACGAGTCGCATTCGTTCGGCGGACCTGACCTTGATCATATCACCGTGACTCCGGCAGGTCCACTGACCATGAACCTGAGCAATACACAGACGTTCAATGCGACGTGCTACAACGAGACCGCGGAGGTGACTGGCATCACAGTGGCATGGAACAGCAGCAATACCTCAGCCGGGACGATCGATTCGAGTGGCTTGCTCACCACAGTCGCGAATGGGACCACATCCATCACTGCAACTGCATACGGTGTTGTCAGCAATGCAGTGGTGGTGACGGTTGGCGAGGTGACAAAAATCCCGGGTGACGTGACTGGCAATGGTGTGATTAACATCGGCGATGTGGTCTTATTGTTCAACTGGGTCTCGTTCCCGGACGAGCAGGGAGCGACGTACGTGCTCACCAAACCGAATAACGCAGATGTGACTGGCAACGGCGTGGTGAACCGCGACGATGCGGTTCGGCTCTTCAACTGGGTCTCGTTCCCGAACGAACGGGGAACGACGTACGTTCTGCAGTGAGATACGAAGGGAGAAATCCCTTTACCTTCTTGTTTTATGCTCACTGTTATGCTGACCCGTTCATACACCCACCAGTCTCTCCGACACAAGTGTAAGGGTGAATTTATACGTGATTGGGACTAAGTCTGATGTATCAACGGGTGTGGATTCATTGTTCTGTGCAGCGACATGGATCAACCAAGGGGTACTGATATGAACACGAGAACGATTACATCATCCGCCACATCAGTGGTGATTGCAGTGATAGTCCTTGCAGTGACGTTGGCGCCAGCGATGGCAAGCCAGCCTCCGGATGAAGATGCTTGCACAATCATGCATCCGGATATCGAGATTACGAACAGCATAGCAGATCAACACATCTCCGATGCGACCGGATCACTCCGATTGGCTCCATTAAATCCGGATTTTGTGGCTTACCAGAAGAGTCCACTTGGAACCGTCGGCGACCACATCTGCGGCTACATTCCCCCACCCATGGACTTGAGCCATCTGGACGATATTCCGGTTGAGCGGTTGCAGGCGCCAGGTGATCTTCCCGGCAGCTTCGACTGGCGAGACTCCGGCAACGTGACCCCGATCAAGGACCAGAGTTCTTGTGGCACCTGCTGGACCTTCGGAACCACGTCAGTACTGGAATCAGCAGTCCTGATAAACGAGGGTGCAGAGTACAACTTCGCTGAGCGTAGCGTAGCCCTGTGCGTTGACCGCTCATGGACATATATGTATGACGATGCTGACGACCCCTGCAACGCAGGTGGGTGGGGCGGGCTTGCCGCCGAGGTTTTCATCAGGAAAGGTTCTGTTCCGGAATCATGCAATCCATACAATACCCTGGATCTGAACTGTGGTGGGTCGTGTCTATGCGATGATTGTACACCTGTCAAGAGAGTTGACGGATACCGGCTTGTAACAAATAATGGGTCAGAAATCGACGTGGTAAAGAGTGCGGTGTATGAGCACGGACCGGTCACAATGTCTTTCTATTGGCACTCAAGCGGAAACTATACGACTGCAACGTGGGGAACCATTTATGACTATTATCCGAGCTCTGAATCTGCTAATCACTTAGTATCAATCATAGGCTGGAACGATTCTGTCCCGCATCCTGACCCGGACCATGACGGAACAGGAGCATGGATCGTCAAGAACAGCTGGGGCACAGGTTGGGGAAATGACGGCTTCTTCTACCTCACATACAACTCAAGTTGTGTCGAGGAAATAGCCTATCTTGAGTATGACGACCCGGTCCCCGGTGAAGAACTGCTTTACTGGGATGAGGCTGGTTTCGTAGATTCGGTGGGCTACGGTGACAACAGCGCATGGATTGCAAGTGTCTTTACCGCAGATCAGTCCGGGAATCTGACCCATATTGATTTCTGGACAACGAGCAACAATGCGGAGTATGAGATCTATGTCTGGGACGACTTCTTCGGAAGCGAGCTTGCCAACCAGACTGGCATCTGTCCTGAATATGGTTACTACTCAATCCCACTGAACACCCCGATTCCGATGGACGCGGGTCAGCAATTCACGATTGGCGTTAATATAACCACGCCGGGTTATGGTTACCCTATACCTATCGAATACGAAATTGAAGGGGCGGTTAATCCGCCTATACAGACCAATGTAAGCTTTATCAGGCAGAATGCAAGCGATTCGTGGACCGATCTGGCAACTTATGACTGGAACGCATGTCTCCGCGCCAGGATGGTATCAACATTCGACTGCACTTGCGGTGACATCTGCGTGAACCAGACCGGCTGGTGGCGTGGTGGCGGTGCGTTCAGTATGGGCGGAACACCGATACAGTCGGCGGTGGCTGATGCAGCCGAGTATGATGAAATCTGTGTCAAGGATGGTGTGTATAATGAGAACGTGGATGTGAACAAACGATTGACGATTCACTCTGAGAACGGCGCTGCGAACTGTATCGTGGACGCGTCGAGTTCGAGTGACCACGTATTTAATGTGACCGCGGACTGGGTGAACATCACCGGGTTCACGGCAACCGGGGCAACAGACACCAATAATTCGGGAATTCATCTTAACGGAGTGCAGCATTGCAACATCTCTTGTAACAACGTATTAAACAACTACATTGGAGTTTTCATGGACTCTTCGAGCGATAACACGCTTATAGACAACACTGCATCAGACAATAGTGGCTGGGACTTATATGTTAGGAATTCATCCTCCATATTCACAGATAACACATTAAACGGCACAACGGTCTCATTCACCTGCAGCGGAGATATGTCGCTCAAGGGCGTGGGTTCGCCGGCGGCTGACCCTACAGGACGGCAGAGCATCGGCAAGTTCATCGATGTTGCGAATCAGAGTGCCGGCGCATGGCTATTCCTGAACTTTAGTTATTCCGATTCCGATGTCAGCAGTCCGGATGAATCGAGCCTCGCAGTCTGGAAGCACAACGGTACGTGGTACGAAGATTGTGGCGTGCAGTATCCGGACAACCCAACCAACGTGGTTGGTGTGAACATCACGAGTTTTAGTTTCGGCGTGTTTGCGCCGATGGTTGTATTGCCGCCACCAAACATCACATTCTTCGCCCCGGAAACGCCTGTCAGAGACGAACCGAATGCAACAAGAGTGTTTAACATCACAATTGACCAGAACGTCAATGTGACCTGGCTGATCAACGGAACAATCGTTCAGGATACGAATACCAGCGTGACAACTGCGAGCTACACGAACACGACCGTGGCTCCCGGAGTCCGGAACGTCTCGGCTGTTGTTAAGAGCGCAAACGGAACCAACCTGCAGACATGGATCTGGAATATAGCGCCAAGAGTCCCGGGCGATGTGACCGGCAACGGCGTGGTCAACATCGGCGACGCAGTCCTGCTCTTCAACTGGGTCTCGTTTGAAAACGAGAGGGGGACAACGTACGCACTTGCCAGAGTAGACAATGCGGATGTGACCGGCAACGGCGTGGTCAACATCGGTGATGCGGTCCTGCTCTTCAACTGGGTCTCGTTTGAAAACAGGCGGGGAAATACGTACATTCTAAAGTGAGCTTGCGAAGGGGATTATCTCTTCACTCAGTCTCTTTTTTTGCGACCCCATGATGTTGTGCTGCCAGTTCACACATCCGACGGTCCCTCTGATCTGATGCGAGGGGACGGTTACAGCTTCTGGTGTTGCGGAGACCTCTGGTATCCAAATTTGCACACCTTCAACTCAACGCGAGCATCGGATGGTGTGACCCCCTCCCTAAACCACCGAACCACCGAAAAGCTCATATAGAATGATAACTCATAATAATAATAACAATGTAAAAGGTTTCCGTACCGGTTACAACTTACAGAATCCGAACCACATCAGCGGCTGGCGCATCGGCTCCGTGGGCGGGGCGTGCCGATTACACAGCTGAAATACAGCAAAGGGGGCAAACAAAATGGGCAAACACACATTAACAACCATCCTGGCGATATCAATCATATCGCTGGCAAGCATCTGCACGGTTTTGGCAGATTCGGGTGATGCGCCTGTATCACCGGTCGAACTTGAGACAATAGATGACATACAGGATGCAATAGACGCAGAAGGGGGCAACTGGACCGCAGGCACAACGTCCGTATCCGAACTAACAGTAGATGAGAAGCGGCAATTGTGCGGCGCGAGAATAAGCGATGTTCCGGAGGCTGCGCAGTTGATGCGCCCGCCTCTACGGGATGGCGTCAGTTGTGACACATCATTCGACTGGCGCAACAAGGATGGCAAGGACTGGATGACGCCTGTCAAAAATCAGGGATCGTGCGGAAGTTGCTGGGCGTTTAGCGCACTTGGTATTACTGAAGCAGCGATCAACATTCATTTCAACGATTCGGACAGAGACATCGATCTATCAGAGCAGCATCTCGTATCCGATTGCTGCAGTGCTGGAAGTTGCAGGGGCGGATGGCCGGACGAGGCTCTCAAGTATATCAGAGACACTGGAGTGCCAGAGGAGACTTGCTTCCCGTACGCCAGCGGAGACTGCGCATGTACGCCATGCCCTGACTGGGCAGAAAATCCGTGGAAGATCGTGGGTTATGAGTATGTGTCACCCACCACAGACGACTTCAAATATGCTCTTCAGACGTATGGTCCGCTATCTGTAGTGCTGTCGGCACCGGATGACTGGTTCTACTACAGCGGAGGGGTCTACGAACCTGCGTGGTCAGACTCCGACGGGGTCGGCTGGGCAAACCATGCCGTCATACTGGTCGGCTGGGACGATTCCGAGGGTTGCTGGATCGTCAAGAACAGTTGGGGCACGGGCTGGGGCGAGCAGGGTTATGCGAAAGTCAAGTACGGGGATCTTGAGAAGTATAACTATGCGTACGCCGTTACCGGCATTGTGTCTGGCGACTACGGAAGCCCGAGCATCTGTGTCGAACCTGCCGCGATCAATGTGACGATGTCTGCCGGTGATTGTAGTTTGGCGAACCTGACCATCAGAAATTACGGGGATGTGCAACTTACGTACACGATAACCGATGATGTAAGCTGGCTAACACCAGCCGCAACAAGCGGCACGATCGAACCCGGACCCGGTGCCCTGACCAGTGTCGTTGTGTCGTTCAACGCAACTGACCTCGAAGCTACGAGTTATAATGGCGAGATCAGAATCGAGAGCAACGATTTAAATAATGCGACAGTGATAATTCCGGTGACTCTGACAGTCACACCCATGAACCAGCCGCCGGTCGCATCAGCTTCCGCGAGCCAGGAAAACGGGACTGCGCATCTTACGGTAGCGTTCACCGGCTCCGGGGAAGACAGCGATGGTGTGATCACCTCGTACGAATGGACATTTGGCGATGGCGGGAGTTCGACATTGCAGAACCCGGGTCACACGTATGAGCGTCCGGATACATACACGGCAACGCTCACAGTGACCGATGATTGCGGGGTAACCGGATCAGACAACGTGACCATCACCATATCCCCCACACTCGCAACGCCACCAAGCATCACATCTTTCACCCCAACGTCACCCCTGAGTGACATAGAAGGGGCGACTCGAACCTTCAGCATAACGATTGACCAGCCGGCAAACGTGAGCTGGCTCATAAACGGGACTGTGGCGGGTGTCGATATCGGTGTGACCGAGGCGAATTATACGAACACGGATGCAGCCGCTGGTGTCTGGAACGTCTCGGCTGTTATGAACAACACAAACGGAACCGTTGTGCAGACATGGATCTGGAATGTGGTGCCAGAAGTATCGGGTGACGTGACCTGCGACGGTGTTGTTAACATCTGTGACGCGGTCTTACTGTTCAACTGGGTCTCGTTCCCGAACGAACGGGGGACGACGTACGCGCTCGACGCGCCGGAGAATGCGGATGTGACCGGCAATGGCAGGGTTAACATCGGCGACGCAGTCCTGCTCTTCAACTGGGTCTCGTTCCCGAATGAGCAGGGTACGACGTACGTTCTGCAGTGATATGCGAAGGGGGCGATCCCTTCACTCGTTCTCTTTTTTTGTGACCTACGATGTCGTACCAACCGGTTCCCCCATCCCGCCAGTCTGCTGGCATGATGCGTGGGTAAATTTATGTGGGATTGAGGCTGATTCGGACATATCAACGGGGTGTGAATTCACTGCTCTATAGAGCGGCACGGATCACCCAGGGGGTTACCAATATGAACACGAGAACAATAGCATCGTCCGCCACATCAGCGGTGATTGCTGCGATAGTCCTTGCAGTGACGCTGGCGCCAGCGATGGCAAGCCAGCCGCCGGATGAATATCCATGCACAATCATGCATCCGGATATCAAGGTCACGAATCACGCAGCAGATCGATGCATCTCCGATGCGACCGGAGCGCTCCAGTTGGCTCCATTAAATCCGGATTTTGTGCCTTACCAGAAGAGTCCGCTTAAGACATTCGGAACCACGTCAGCACTGGAATCAGCAGTTCTGATAAATGGGGGTGCAAAGTATAATTTCTCTGAGCGTAGCGTAGCCCCCCGGTGCGTTGACCGCTCATGGACACGTGGGCATGACGGCGCTGACGACCCATGCAACGCCGGTTGGAACGGTTTTGGCGCAAGTGATGTTTTCAAATTCATTGCACATTACGGGTGGATCAACTGCTCAGGTATAAACTGGGCAGATTCAGGGTTGACACTTGTTATCATTGCCGATGATAACCCTGGTGAAATCCAACAGGTTCGTAATGCAGGCGTTGATGTTTATTTCTACATAGCATTGGGAAGTACATATAAAAGCGCTTCCGATAAGAGTGGCTGGGAGCAGGGCATAAAGAATTCTGTTGACAGTCATAATTATGTTGACGGTTTTTTCTGGGACGAAGTTGATCCGGGTTATTACGGGCAAGATGTCAAAACCGATTTTAACCAGCGATTGACTGCAATAAATGATTATGCTCATTCCAAAAGTCAGAAGACAATTGCTAACGGCGTCAGATATTATGCAGACCACTGTGGGAGTGACTATTATATGTGGGAGAGTTTCATGAGTTCTTTTACAGGATCAATAGAGAGTCCCGACTATTATTATGTGGATTTTTTTAACACAACAGGATATGATAGTGATCCCTATCAGTGGATCGATAATATCGATAAATGGAAATATCTGCAAAATGGCTCCGCACTCAATAAAACACTGGCACACTGTTATGGCAATTCTTCGGATGATAATAAAAGTAATTATGGCTACATCGCTGCTCGTGTGTTGGGGGTAAAAGGATTTAGTTATGTGAATAATAATAACTTTGCGTCAACAGCCGTAACTCTTGCTGAAGGAATGAGATGGGATCTGGGAACTCAATTTAATTATACGGTGGATGAAAGCAATGAAACGTTAAGCGGTCAGTTTGCCAATGGCGAAGTGGAAGATGATGTGGGACAAACAGTTTCCACCGGAAATGCAGTCTATTTTTTCAATGAAATAATAGTACCGCCAAACATCACATCCTTTGCCCCGGAAACGCCTGTCAGCGATGAAACAGATGTGACAAGGACGTTTAACCTCACAGTCGACCAGACCGTCAATGTGACATGGCTGATCAACGGAACAACCATTCAGGATACAAATACCAGCGTGACAACTGCGAGCTACACGAACACGACTGCGGCTCCCGGAGTCCGGAACGTCTCGGCTGTTGTTAAAAACGCAAACGGAACCGTTGTGCAGACCTGGATCTGGGATGTGGTACCAAGAGTCCCGGGCGATGTGACCGGCAACGGCGTGGTTAACATCGGCGATGCAGTGTTGCTCTTCAACTGGGTCTCGTTCCCGAATGAACGGGAGACTACATGTGCACTCAACAGATCGGACAATGCTGATGTGACCGGAAACGGCGTGGTCAACATTGGCGATGCGGTCCTGCTCTTCAACTGGGTCTCGTTTGAGGGCGAGCGGGGGACGACGTACGTTCTGAAGTGAGATGCGAAGAGCGAGAGTGGGCACTCATCTCATGAGATGGCACGCAAGCGACGCATGATCGCGGGGCTGTCACGCCATCAGGTATTACATGAGATTCCATGAATCTGTTCAAGTAAGTTGTAGGTAAAATCGGTGGAATCAGTGTTCATCTGTGGCTAAAAGATTTTATCAGCCACAAAGTTCACAGATGGACATATATTAGATGTTATTTACCCAAAACCGAGATTCATTCAAGAGATCTCATACTGTATGGGGGCTTATCCGACCGCACCACCGACGAGGATATGACCCAAGCACCACAGAATGTGACAGCCCCACGACCTCAACCGCCATTCCATGCATCCGCGAGTGTGGGTGTACTCGGTTAGCTTTATTATCACATCTGATAATACTATTTTGTGGAGTATGGCTACAGGGGCAGATCGCAAGCAAAGCCATGCGCTCCTCTACTCACGCCAATGAAAACAGGCAGATGGGACGTGAGAGCCCGGGAATACCATAGCACAACATAAAAAAATTACAGGGGTTGCTACAAAGCCATGATAACATTCAGATACCTGATACTCTGCATTTTGCTGCTCGCCCAACTCCCGCAGGCAGGAGCGGACTACAAATTCGATGGCAGCCCCCTCGCCCTCGTGAAACATGGCACCGTCTCCGGCGGGATCTATGTGGACGGCGGGCACGGCTTGGATGGGACGCCCTACACTCAGAGCTTCACCGTGCCCGGTGACGTGGTCTATGCTCGCCTATATGTTGGTATATGGGGCGGAAACCCGGATTATACCGGAACGGTCGAGACCACGGTCAATGGGCAGACGCTCGGGACGCTAAATCTTGCTGGGAAGGCAGACACCAACCCGAACGTGATGTGCACCGGCTACGGGGTCTACCTTGTGACGTACAACATCTCACAATCGTATCTTGCGGCTGGAACCAACACCGTGACAGTCACCACAGCGGGCAACATCGATGGCAGGCTCTACGGAATCACACTTGTTGCAGTCTACGAGAGTGAGATTGATAATGCACCAGAGGTTGAATACTGGATCAATGACGGGCACGAGAACCTGAACCACAATACGCCACATGATTCCTGCACCACTTTTTTCTCCGCCGCAACGTCCACATACCCGAATGCAAGCCTGTTTGTCGGGTATCTGTGCGGAAGCGCTGGAGAGAAGGATTATCTCTACATGAACGGGGATCCGATCGGGGGTGGCGATGTGGCGGACAGCA
>CBDUQO010000051.1:0-11779 GCA_965369365.1 uncultured Methanosarcinales archaeon | reverse complement strand
CGATCACATGGTTCAGCGTCTCCACCAGTTCCCGGATCTCATAAGGCTTGGCTACGACGCCCTTGAATCCGTAGCTCTTAAAGTCTGCCATTATCGGATCGTTTGAATAACCGCTCGAAACAATCGCCCGGACCTCCGGATCTATCTCTATGAGTTCTTTGATTGCTTCCTTGCCCCCCACCCCTCCGGGTATGGTCAGGTCCATGATGACCGCATCAAACGGTTTCTCTGAGTCCATAGCACTCCGGTATAGCTCGATTGCCGCGGTGCCATCGCTTGCAAACTCCACATTATGCCCGAAATGGGTAAGAACATCGCCGACAAGGTTTCTGATGTCAGTCTCGTCGTCCATCACCAGAATTCTCTGCGTCTCGCTGGGATTATCGACAGAAATCTGTTTTTCGTGTTTTTCTTCCATAATCGTATCTCCTGAGGCTCCGTTCTTGCAGGCGGGCAGATGAATGTTGAACGTGGTTCCACTATTAACCTCTGATTTTACACCGATGTGCCCGTTATGCCTATTGACAATGGTATATGCGGTTGCAAGCCCAAGACCACTTCCTTTTGGCTTGGTGGTGAAGAACGGATCAAATATCTTGTTGGCGTGTTCCTCGGATATCCCGGTCCCGTGGTCCTTGATCGATATCCGCACATACTTCCCCGGATCGAGTGGTAAAGCCGTGCCAGATTCGATGACGGCATTCTCACACTGCACCCGGACAGTCCCGCCATCAGGCATCGCCTGGGTGGCATTGATGACCATGTTGCTGATGACCTGGTTGATCTGCCCCTCATCAGCCTCTACATGCCAGAGGTCATCCGGTATTGAGATCTCGCTCCTGACATTGGATCCCCGCATGGCAAAGTCAGCCGAGTCACTTATTATCTTTTTGATCGGAACCGGCGTTTTGACCGGCGCGCCACCTTTTGAGAATGTGAGCAACTGCTGAGTCAGCTTTTTTGCCTGTAATGACGCTTTTTCGGACTCTGCCAGTATATCAAGCGTTTTAGCCCTGTTATCAGGCATCATCTTTGCAAGTGAAAGGTTGCCAAGGATGACTGTTAGAAGGTTGTTGAAATCATGCGCGATCCCGCCCGCGAGTATCCCGAGCGATTCCATCTTCTGCGCCTGATAAAACTGCCCTCGAGTAACCTCTAGCTGGTCATGGGTACATTTCAATTCAAGGGTCCTCTGCTCCACCCGATGCTCCAGTTCTTCATTGAGTTTATTGATCTTTGCCTCAGCAGCCTTACGCTCTGTGATATCGACCCAGTTTGAGAGATGATACCGGGTCATTCCGTTACTCGTAACCGGCGTCGAGGTTATCTCTACCCAGAACCGTTCCCCGTTCTTCTTACAAAAAAACTCCTCAGCCATCGATGTTTTGCCCCCCGTAGCCACAACCACGGCGCCATCAGGTATCTCGTTGCTCTGCATCTCCAGCTCCATCTCTATCCCCACCCCCTGCAACATACTCGCCCGCATCTCCCGGGTCCACCACGGATATGGTGCCTTGACGCCGATTAGTTCGGCAGCAGAAAATCCAGTCAGCTCTTCGAGTGCCGGATTTGCGTACCGTACTGATGAATCCGGGTTGGTAACCAGCACCGGGTTTGGGGAATTGGTCAACATGCTCGAGTTAAACTGCTCGCTTGCCCGTAAAGCTGATTCTGCCTGCCTCCGCTCTGTAATGTCGTGGAAAACCAGAACTACACCGGTGATGTTTCCATTGTGGTCCCGGATCGGCGCACTACTGTCATCAATGGGCAGTTCCCGCCCGTCCCTGGCTATCAGGATCGTAGAGTCTGCAAGCTTGACAACAGAACTTTCCTTGAGCACCTTTGCCACCGGACTCTCTATCGATCTGCCAGTCACCTCATGTACAGCCTTAAAAACGTCCTCAAAGTGTTTCCCGACAGCATCGCCCTCATCCCAGCCGGTCAGGGTCTCGGCAACCGGGTTCATGAATTGTATAACGCCTTCTGTGTCGGTTGCGATCACCGCATCGCCGATGCTATCGAGTGTTGTTGTAATCCATTCTTTAGCATCCCTGAGCCGCCGCTCCATCTGGCTCTTGTACAGAGCCATCTCGATGGACGCAAGGAGCTGCTTTGCCTGGAACGGTTTGACGATGTATGCATGTGGCTTGGCAGTCAGGGCTTTATCTATCAGTTCAATGTCCGAGTAAGCGGTTAAAAATATGATCGGGACATCTATCCTCTCTTTTATTTCACACGAAGCGTCTATACCGGTTTTATCACCTTTCAGGACTATGTCCATCAGTATCAGATCCGGTTTGAGCTTAAGCGCCTTCGTCACAGCCTCATCTGCGCTGCTCCCGCGTCCCACCACCGTATAACCGAGGTCCGTAACCGTCATCCTCAGGTCTTCTGCTACGATGGCTTCATCTTCAACGATCAATATGTTAGCATGTTCCATGTAAACCCCCTTTAGCTATTATTGCCCCATCCCAAATTCCATGTCGAATGTCGTGCCCCAGTCACGAATAACGTCCAGTGTTCCTTGTAACTGATCCTCAACCAGGATCTTCACCAACCGCAGTCCTAATGTTTTGCTTTCATTTATATTGAATCCTTCGGGTACTCCGACGCCGTTGTCGCGGACTGTCAGACGAACCGTGCCGACATCACCCGCATCAGCACCATCGACATTGTCATCATTAGCTATAGTGAGCGTAACATCAACCGTGCCGGCACATCCCTCGCGAAACGCGTGTTTCAGGGCATTTGTCAGCAGTTCATTGATGATCAATCCCGTGGGAAGCGCGATCGATATTGGAAGCGGATGGTCTGTGATGTGGGTTGTATATGTGATTCTTGCACCATCGACCTGACGGCTCCGGAACAACTGCCCCATCAGCCGACCCACGAAATTGTCCATATTGATCTCGGATAGGTTTACACTCTCGTACAACTGGGTGTGGATGAGTGCCATCGCATTTATCCGATCATACGACTCTAAAAGCGCATTAACCGTGTCCGGATCGCTGGCGACCCGCGCTTGCATATTGAGCAGACTCGACACGACCTGAAGATTGTTCTTTACGCGATGATGAATCTCCCGCAGGAGCACTTCCTTCTCCTGAAGCGATCGTTTGATCTGTTCTTCTGCCGTCCTGCGCTCTGTGATGTCAAACCCGACCGCCCACGAATGCCAGCCGGGTATGGGATATTTCTCAGATATATTCGACCATAATATTGTCCTGACACCGCCGTCTTTGCAGGCAATGTCCAGTTCCAGATTCCGGAAGTTGTTCCCGCACTCCTCAAGCCTTGTGCGAAGGTGGTTCTCATAATCTTCAGTGGGGTAAAGTATCTTGCTGGCTCCGGGGTTATTAATGATTTCACAGGAGTTAAAACCGGTCACTTTTTCGCATTCGGAGTTCCATACTATGATGTTTCCTTTATCATCGAATGCATCCAGCATGACCGGCATATTCTCTGCAATCAACTGTAACCTGCCCTCACTCGCCTTAAGCGCGTCCTCAGCAGCTTTGCGCTTGGTAATGTCATGCATAAAGCCAAGCATGTGGCAAATCTTGCTAGGTCCGTATCTGCTAAAAAGACCATGATCCTTTACATAGATATATACCCCATCCTTACGCCTGAACCGGTATTCAACATTATACTGCGTTCCGGCCCTCATCGCTTCATTAAGGCTATTTGATGCATGTTCCCGGTCATCCGGATGGATGTGTTCCACCCACAGATCAATATTGACATGTTGGAACTCATTGTTTGTATAACCGGTGATCGACTCGACCGCTCCTGACCACATAATACTGCCGGATGCAACATCATAATCATACATCAGGTGACCGGTCTGTTCTACCACTATCCGGTATCTATTCTCGCTCTTCAGAAGAGCGTCCTCAGCCTTCCCTCGTGCCTCCTTCATCTCACGATTATGAAAAGCGATTCCTATATCGGAAGCCACTTCCGCAAGGAGCCTATTCTCCTCATCATCCACTGCAACACCGGGCGTAAGTAATACGGCAAGCAGTCCGTAAAACCTGTCTGCATGTTCCACACGGGCAATCACAGCCTCCTTTCCGAGACATGCATAATCAAAGAAACAGTCTCCACACTCTCTTAACTTGTCCCTGACATGAACAGTCTCTTTCATAGCAAGCGCGTCCCTGATGCAGGGAGGATAATCACCATCAAGCACATGTCTCCGGAAGCGTGAGACATCATCCGGAAAACCCGAACCAACGACTGTGGCAAATCTTCCGTTATCGTCCAGGTATCCAAGCCATACCGCATCATAACCCCGTGCATCCACAAGGGCATCGCATGATTTCCGAAGAAGACTGTCTCTATCAGTCTCAGTCACAATCAACTGGTTGACATTTCTGATCGCCTTAAGGACACTGTTCAAATGCTTGATATGCGCCTCAGCCCTATTGCGCTCGATTGCGTAGCGTATGGCACGCACCACGATCTCGCTGTTAACCTGCCCCTTGACCAGATAGTCCTGCGCGCCATTCTGCACAGCCAGAATAGCAAGCTCTGTGTCGTAAAGACCGGTCAGCACCACAATTGGCACGTTTTGCGCCTGTGCGAATGTGCGGACAAACGTGTCAATCCCACTGCTGTCAGGCAGCGAGAGATCAAGCAAGATCACGTCAAAGTCGCCATTGCCATCGGCAAGATGGGCAAGTCCGGTCGAGAGCCGGTCAGCAAGCTCCATGTCAAATACTGCACCCTTAGAATCTGCCAGCATCTCCTTGATCAATCGGGCGTCACCCGGATTATCCTCAATCAGCAGGACATTGACATGCGGCGTATCCATGGGGTCTTCGGATTCGGTCTGCTTGCGGATCACTGCTGCAAACCCCCTTCCCATGTGGGTGGCTTTGCTGCATCGGGCAGAGGATATCCTGATAAAGCATCAGTTAAGTAGAAGCTGCACGAATTTCGCACATACGCTCTACGGTATTTCAGTTTTTGTACCCCACAAATCATCAAGCCCTCGCGACTAAACTATTCCCCTACAATGTAGATTATGCACACATTTCATTTAAAACCATGTCTCAGATGGGGCGGTCAGATCGCGCAAGTGTCCTACGATTTTTTCACAAAAAATCGAGTAAAAACTGCCCTCCGGGTTGGAAGTCAGTCTTTTGATCAGACTTTTGTGAGATGTTTGATGGAGAGTTTGCGAGTAGGGGGTGCCCTTCTGGGAGCTGTCGATATACTTTTTCGCGAATGGAAATGATGTGTAGAGTGGCTGGACGTTATAGGATATATGCGGGAAAAGTAACTACTAAGATATATAAAAACACCATCGTGAAACTTCGCTATATCGGCACTGCTTGACCCCGAACACAACCTGCGCCAAACCGGGAATTTTATTTAAGATATAGTCACAAACATGCACAATAATCGATTAAAGTTCTGGCACTGAATGAACGAGATTGCTTTCGTGCGTGGTGGCGTGGGCTGAAGAGCACTTGTGGTGCTTAACCGAACACAGATGAATCACAATCTGGCGACAAAACAACATACAGGGGTAGTCCTGGAAAACCGGATAAAAAGAATGCAGCCCCGGTATAGGAGGGCTGCAACCCCCACGCGAATTGTGTTTCCAAACCACGCGAAACGGATGTCGGAGAATAATAGATGTGGTAATAATCATTATGAGATCACATCCATATATAGGTGTGTGTGATTGCGGTGTCACTATCTTCACAATAGGGTCATAACCAGGTAAATGCCAGACCGCACGTCTGAACCACTGGTTCTTAACATTTTATATGTCCTGGGAGCATCTATCTCCTAAATAATAGGCGATGAGCGTAGCAAAAATCACAAGTGTGCACTACACATAGCTGTTTTGCCAAAAAACGATTTTCCTGAATATATAGGGCTCATTCAATGCGCAGAAACGAGGTCACAAAAACATGGCTGACAGAAACGCGGGGCACAAAAATCCGGCCACCACCCCCAGCTGTTCACCCTTGCATAAGCGTCCGGACCCACTCAGGAACATGTACGCACGGCATACCCGGTCCACCGTCCGAATGATCGCCCTCGTCCAATTGCGGGATGTACGGCTTCACGTCCAGCACCGGCGTACCATCGATCGCATCAAGCCCTCTCACCACGAGCCGGTTTTTATCCCTCTCGATGATCTCAACCGTAGTTATGCCGATCGGGTTTGGTCGGCGCGGCGTGCGCAGGGCAAATACCCCTGTAAGCGGAACCTCTACTCTGCCCCTTGGATGGGCTTTCATGACGACTTTGCGCCCTGCTTTATGCATGAACATGACAATCACCGCGTGAGAGAACTCATCGATCCCGTCCAGACCTTCGATGTACTCTTTATCCAGAACAACCTCTGATACAACGTCGTCCCATCTGCGGATAGGTTCCTTTACCGGAGATCTCACAATCCCGATGCTTTTTACCGTGAAATTCGCAAGAGCATCTGCAATCATCCCGCCGTGATCAAAAGCAAGCTCTGGTAGCGTGCTTTGATCGAAGAGTTCAGCACATGCAGCATCAGAGCCTGCTTGCAGTGTACCCGACCCTTCCGCAAGATAGCACGCTGATACGGTGTGCCTGCGTGGGTCTCTTGCAGGATCAGAGTATATGCCAACCAGCCGGATAATATCGATGTCAAGCCCGGTTTCCTCCTTTGCTTCACGCAGCACCGCATCCTCGACAGTCTCCCCGACATCGACAAACCCACCGGGAAGCGCGTAACTGCCCTCAAACGGCGGATTCTTGCGTTTGATCAGCACGATCTTCTGCTGATGTAGGATTATAGCATCCACAGTCAGTGCGGGTGTGGGCATCATGTTGAAAAGTACAGCACAGACAGCGAAAGCAGCGCCATCACAAGGAGGACTACCATCACCTTTTCTTCCTTCTGCATCATCACAAGTCACCAATGCCCATCAGAATTCGCCCTGCCCTTCCGGTTCATCCGGTCCATTCAATCCCTTGGATCCGCCCGATTCGTCGGTTTCATCCGATTCCTCCAGTTGCAGCGCGATCAGTCGTCCGACCTCGTCCGCTTTACACGCATAACCGTTGACTGCAAGCAGCTTGACCAGCATCTCTTTGATCACGCCAATCGAAACAGGATCCCTGTAATCGTGGTTGACCAGTATCTTGCTGCCGTCCACATCGATGTGCTTGACGACGCGCATGGTTTCACAGAGGTGCTTAAATTCCCCCAGAAAATCAGAACGGCTGACATCGCCGGGTTCTCGTGCAAGTCGCTCTACAAGGGTTGTGTTAAGTGGTATCCGGTTTGCAAGCAGGTCCTCAAACTCGCGCCGGTGGATCGTTACCATGTTGTAGTCGGATTCTGTGTGCAGATTGATCAGATCCTGCCAGAAATCCTGGTTTGCGCACACAGCCTCAGTCACCCGGTGCAGATTCCCGAAATGTCCGAGTAGATCGTCTTGCGCCACCCCCGCGCTCTCCCTTCGTTGCAGATCCATGCGTATTGACCTCGTCCGCCGACCAACCTCCGTAATCCCGAGATGCTTTTGTCTTGCAAGGAACAAACCGACCATTCCTGACAAAAACTCGTTTAAATGCATGCTCTTCCCGGAAATCGTGCAGATGGCGGTCTCCGGCGCAACATCATTGTCGTATTCTATAATCAGGGTCGTCTGCCAACCAAAGTCTTTCCATTTCCGGTTGAGGTGATCTGCCAATTCTGACATCCGGTTGATGATGAGTGGATCGATGATGTCATCCAGCATATCCGGGCTGACCATGATGCCTCTTGTGCGCTTCAAGAACCATTCGAGCATGGGATAATCGATCATTGCACAGAAACCATCCTCGATCAGCAATTCGCGCGGGGATTGGTACTTGTCAGCCACGCTTGTATTGCGCGCATCTTCGAGCGATCCGTGACGTTCAGCCATCAGTTTGGCAAACTCGATAAGATCCCGTATCGTCGCACTGAGGTTGCCGCTATGTTCTTTTACCAGCGGTTCAAGAAAGTCCAGATGATTCTGCTCAAGCGAGATATTTCTTCTGACGATCATTGTGTGCCCCTGTGCCGATGATTACCGGTCAATAATTATCGGTTATACTTACACTTCTGTCAATTCTGACAGATATGTCTTTCGAGTTATGGGTATATTGACAGCCCACGTAGTCTGTGCGTATGCCCGTGCAGTGTGATGTGCAGTGTGCAGCACGCTTTACGGCGGCGCGCCATGTCCCGAGCATCCAAAAAGCACAAGGTTGGTGAAGAATAACCGGAAAGCAACGACATGACCAGAATACTCGCAACAGGAACATTCGATATCCTGCATCCCGGACATCTCTTTTATCTTTCGCAAGCTGCTGCGCTTGGCGATGAGCTTTATGTCATTGTTGCACGGGCGAGCATGGTAAAACACAAGCCAAAGCCGATACTTCCCGATGAACACCGCCTTGAGATGGTGCAAGCGCTAAAGCTTGTGGATCATGCAGTCCTTGGTAGCAAAACCGACATATTTGAGCCACTCTATGAAATCATGCCGGATATCATAGCGCTTGGATTTGATCAGTATTTCAACATCGAGAATCTAAAAAAAGAACTGGTAGATCGGGGGTTTGCCGCAGGCGTAGTCCGGGTCAAGGAGACGAACGCAGGCAAGCTGTGTGGCACCAGAAGGATCGTTTGTCGGATTGTTGATGTGAACAGAGAGTTACGCGGATCCGAATAGGCTGATCCGGGGTCTGGAATCTGTGGTCATGAATCCGGAATCCGTATGATCGGAATGATAAACTGCCGTGGAGTACCGCGATCGGAAAAGTTTAATGTACATTGTGCGTCTCTGATTTATAAATCGGGCGATGTAACAGTTGCCGAAAAATGGTGATCAATTTGTGCAATGAAGACGAAGAAAATGGGTTGCCCGGCGATTCCGGATCAACGACGCAACTGGACAACGGAATTACAATATCAGTGGGCGATATCGAGATCAGTGTCCACAGCAATGAACTATCATTCAGCGAACTTGAAGAGCGACTACTTGGTCTGATCGACAAGATCGACGAGCGTTTCGAGAGCAAGAGCAAAAATTATCTGAACTATACTTCTTGAGGAACCACAATGGATTTAAACGAACTCAGGCACGGCACTGAACTGTTAAAGCGAGGATTTGCCGCTATGCAGAAGGGCGGTGTCATTATGGACGTGACCACCCCGGAGCAGGCAGTCATTGCAGAGAATGCGGGCGCAGTCGCGGTGATGGCACTTCACGCAGTCCCATCCGAGATAAGGAAAAGCGGTGGCGTGGCAAGGATGGCAGACCCACAAGTCACAAGCGCGATCATCGATTCGGTATCGATTCCGGTGATGGCGAAAGCCAGGATCGGGCATGTCATGGAAGCACGAATTCTTGAGGTGCTGGGCGCTGACATGATCGATGAGTCAGAGGTGCTGACACCGGCAGACAGGACTCACATCGACAAGACTTTATTTACGGTGCCATTTGTGTGTGGTGCCCGTGACCTTGGCGAGGCGCTACGGCGTATCGCGGAAGGGGCTGCAATGGTCAGGACGAAAGGCGAGGCAGGCACAGGGGATGTGCGCGAGGCAGTCCGGCACATGAAACTGATCATGGGCAGCATCAGGTCGCTTATGGGCAAGAACGATGAGGAACTACGTCTGGTAGCGCGGGAAATCGAGGCACCTTTCGAACTGGTTCAGGAGACTGCACAGATGAGGCGTCTGCCTGTGGTGAACTTTGCGGCAGGAGGCGTTGCGACACCTGCTGACGCCGCGCTGATGATGCATCTTGGTGCCGACGGAGTTTTTGTTGGTTCAGGGATTTTTACTGCGGAAAATCCGGAAAAGATGGCGGATGCAATCGTTGCGGCGGTCAACAGCTACGACAAGCCCGACGTTCTTGCTGAGATCTCGAAGGGGCTTGGCGCCCAGATGAAAGGAATCGACATCAGCACACTATCTGAAAAGGATATTCTACAGACTCGTGGATGGTGATGTCCGGACATCGACCGAGTGATCAATCGCGCATATTGCAGATTGCAGGAAGAGTTCTGCCATTTGCTTGATTTATCCGGGAAATTGGCATCACAGGAACTGCCATAGCGTTAAAAAAGTGGCGGGGGTTGCGGGGAGTCTGTCAACTCTCCCGCACCCCACATCTCTGGCAAATTCTTATCCACTAACCATCTGCATGATGACCGGTGTGATAAACGTCTCGATCAAAGCTGCGATGAACAGAAGCGGAAGAATCCAGCGTAAATAGAAGTGCACCGACCATTTGATCTCGGATATTACATCTTTGCTTGAAATAGTTCCGTTCACCCTCAAAAAAGCCATCATTCCAAGCCGCGTTCCGAGAGCTGCGCTTACGATGATCATCGGGAGTTCGATGATGCCGTGCGGCAGGATCCCCACCACCACCGGCATATAACCGGATGTGCGTACTTGTTCGCAGACTACGATGCCAATGATCCATCCATTGTATGCGACAAATCCAACCGGAACAATGATCAGCAGTCCGAATATGATCGCAAGCAGGGCTTTGATCGCATTGTTTAGAAATATAACAAGGAAGATCTGGGGCAGGCTTAGATCCATGAGCCATTCGAAATCGGCACGGAGTTCCTCCATAAACCTCGCAGATTCGGTTGGATTTAAGACCGCATGCCCGTAGCCTGCGATCAGCGAGGCTACAAAGATCAGTGTGATTGCCGCTACGTATTTCCAGTGCGTTCCATACCCCCCGTATGCTCCCGATGAGTTCAACTGCATCACACCCCGAATAGAATGCTCAGCGTGTTTCTACATGCAGGAGATAGCCCGAGCACAAGGATCGTGAGCTTCAGCAGATCACGGAGTTCGTCGTCATCGAAATCGCTGTCGATCAGGTAGAGCAGGGGTATGAAGACAAGTAGCTTTAGCGGATACATTACCGCGCCCGTGCCTGTGATGCCTATCAGGTAATTCTCCACAACATGCTTGCCGTAATAGTTAAGCAGATCGACGCCGACGGTGGTTGAAGATGCGTCAAAGAGATGCGCCCCAAGGATTGCGATATTAAATTTGCTTGACAGGAACCGGATATTCATGCGCCGGGAAGATAGATAGATCGCTGATGTGATCAGGGCGGTGAGTATCACGATCAGTAACGCTTCCACCGGATTTGTGATGCCCTCATACCATAGCAGCACACAGATGTTTATGGCAGTAAGGAATAGCCCGACGCGGGAGAATGCGACGTGGTACTGTTCATGGTATATCCGGAGTGATAAGGCAAGTGATATTACGGTCACAAAAAACACAACAAAATATATGATCGGCGTTACGAACAGATGATTGAGTGGTGGGGCAAACAGATCGGCATCCTCCAGTACACGGAGGCTTGATCCGAAGAGCACGTAGCATACGACCCCGATGACAAAACGCCGATCGATTACGATGCCAAGATGCCGGAGCACTTTCTGCACGCCAAAGATGCAGACGCCAAGCACCAGCGCCCACGTGACTGTGTTTACTATGTTATAGCCCGTATCATTGAAGATTGGATCTAAATAATATTTATATACAATATCTCGAATTTCTGATTGCATGGTGTCTGTTCTCTTGAATGTATCGTCGCATGGGTATTTCAGACTGCCAGAATATAGGTGTTGCCTCGCATGTCCTAATTTCAGGTCAAGACTTTAATACTTGGTGATCACATCAGTCAAAAGGTGAAAAACAATGGAACTTGACACTACCATCACACTTATAGGGGTACGCCTCGCAAAGATCGGAACCGAATTT
>CBDUQO010000050.1:0-11819 GCA_965369365.1 uncultured Methanosarcinales archaeon | reverse complement strand
TGTGGGTGCGATCTGCTTCTTCCTGCCGGCAGGCGTGATCTCAACCGCACGCAATCCGGCAAGTTTCGCAGACTGGCGGGAGACTGTGCTCTCGGACGCTCCTATGCGTCCTGCAACTGCTGTTAGCGTCGTTGGCTCGTGTTTCAGGACGTCATCCAGTATCTGCCACGCTGTTTTATCCAGCGTGCGGGCGATGTGCGGCAGTTCGATCTCCGAGAGTTCACGGTCGATGTCGCTCCAGTTTGTGGTTTTGTAGATCGAGTCCGGAAGTGCCATGGATGCAGCGGTGAGTGCAACCAGTATCTCGCGAGGACCACCTGATAGGTTCACGATGACTTTGCTGCCTGTGGGTGCGGGTGGCGGAGCGGCTCCACGTATCAGATCCATGAACCTGAGAATCATCGCACCGAAGTCGTGGTGATCGATCTTCGCAACGTCAACAGTAATTGTGCGATCGACCTTCGCTGTGAGGTCCTTAATGTCCTCGACTGCACGGTCGGCGCGGGAATCGGGTGCATTCGGGCGCAGGAGGATGATGCGGTCGCCTTTTTCGATTCCATGCTTCACGATGAGCGAGATTATGTGTGTGGTCTCGAAGCCGAGTGGTGAGATGTAGGTCTTCATGGTTTGTGGTGCTTTTTGGTTTTTGTGATATTAATGCTTGACATCGCAACTATTGCAAGATCGCGATGGATTCATCTGATCTGCGGGTTTGAGGGGACTGTCCGGTAAACCCCATTAAGTGTAAATAGAAGTTATACCAAAACAATTCCGGAGATATCATAATGGAAGCTATGATGAAGGTCGGTCCGAAAGGGCAGGTGGTGATTCCGCGAGATTTCAGAAATGCCCTGAAGATATACCCTGGATCAAGGGTGTTGTTCAAATTGGCAGGCAGCAAATTAGAGATAGAGAAACCGCCATTGGATGCTGTTGCAATCTTTCGGGAGACTGCGAAAGGAATGGGTAAGCTCAGGTTTGATTCTCACGAAGCGTACAGGGAAGAACTGGAAGAGAGGGTAAATTGAACTATCTGGATTCGGATCTGGTCATCTATGCGATCCTCGATGGAACCGGGGTCGGAGACTGGGCGAGAGGGGTTATGGAATGCGTGCAGAATGGTGTGCTGCCCGCATGTACCTCATTTCTCACCAACGATCGAGGTTTTTTACAAGGTAAAAAAGGTCAAAGGAACTGGTATTGCCATAAAAAACCTTGAAGCGTTCTTAACCATTCCAAATATGAGGTTCATCGATGTGAATGGGGCTGTGATATATAAATCACTCGAACTCATCAGAGAATATGATCTTCTTCCAAGAGATGCTATACATGCAGCAACTGCTTTTATCGAAGGCGCAAAAACCATATTTTCACAGGATAAGGATTTCGATAGCATCAAGGGTCTAAATAGGAAGTGGGATGTCTGATCTGTATTGGGCGAGATGCGTCATGTACCTTTATGGTGCTGGTGATCTGGTTTTGCTGTGTTGATGCTTATTTGTGCAAGTTTGTCAGTTAAATTCCATTTTAATGCAAGTATTGCATGGTTGCGATAGATTCATAAGGGGTGAGTACGTTCACACATTCATGCAACAGATGATGCTCACAGTCAGACCAGAGCGCGATTTTGAGGTGCCAAGCAGCACCGGTTACCAGCTTTACTCTGCACTGCTCGCGGTTATGCGCTCATCCAATCCGGGGGCGAGTGGGCGCGTTCACGATTCGGAAATTGGGGCGATTGCGGTGAGCGGTCTTTCCGGAACGTTTGGCAGAGCGGCGAAGCGTCCTGGGAACAAGATGCTTTATTCGAGGCAGACGTACCAGTTTCACATCGGGATCACTGATCCAGCCGAGATTGAGATATTCCAGTCACTGATCCAGCCGCTGATCCTCGAGGGCATGGATATCAATCTTGAGGCGGGGCATCTGCGGATTGAAGAGGTTACAAGCAGTACACTTACGTTTGAGGAGCTGATGGGGGAGGTTTCGAGATACGATGGAGGGGCGATAGAGTTTGCGTTCATGTCGCCTGCGTGCATCCAGTACGGGAACAGTAGCGTTACAGAGATGTTTCCGCACAGGACAGCGGTCTTTAATTCGCTTCTTTCGAAATGGAACCATGCCTGCCCGGAGGAGCTTAAGATGAGCGTTTCACGGGACGAGTTTGCGCGTTATCTTGCTGAGAAGCCGGATGCGAAGTCTTATGATACTCACAGCGTAATGGTTAATACTGCGTATGATTCGAAGCGGGGGCATCCAAGACCGATATTCAAGCAGGGGTTCACTGGCAGGTGTGTGTACAGGTTCATGCGTGATGCGCCGCAGGATGTCAGGAACGCGGTTGTTGCGCTCTCGGTGTTTGCTGGGTACAGCGGGGTCGGGAGTTCGGTGGGCAGAGGGTGTGGGTGGGTGCGGGTGAATATGGGGGCAGATGTGCGCGAGGTGCGGAGATGAACGATATGCCGGAAGACATGTTAGAAGGATACACAGAAACCGAATTAGATGGAATATTGGATGAAAAAGAGGACATTCACACAACTATACGAAAATATCTCACGGATTACGTATCGATTGTCGTAGAGCCTCTTTTCAAGAAATCCGGGCAGTTGGATGCGAAATATGCTCGCGCTTTGAGTTATCCGTCGCATGTAATTGATGCGGTGTTTACAGGCGCAGTGTTGTACATCTACGATCGAGTATCGACGGGGCAGACACATCCAAATACGCATGATATAAAATTGCTCTGCACCGCGCTCACGCTCCATGACGTGAATAAATACTGGAATGAGATTACTGGCTCTGATTACATAGGAAATTACCGTAAACTAATTCAGGACTATTTTGAAATAGATCCCTTCGATTTAAAGACATATTTTTCTGATTGGGAAGGTGAACTGGAAGAGATCGTCTTTCTTGTGCAGCACACGCAGGAGTCGGATGATGCACAATACGAAAGCCGTTTTTCTCAGCCGAGATATGCGAAACTTCTGCCTTATGTTAAAATCGGGGACAAGGTTGCGAGTCTGAGCAAATTGGAGAATCCGTTACAAGAGATTCACAAACGCCTGAAAAACGAAACCCACGACGTGCACCTTATGAGACTGCCTAAGATGCCGCAGCAACTCTTATCTCAAACGGTGTATCGAAGTGCAAAGAAGTTTCTGGTAAAATCGGGCGGTGTTCCACTTCTTATATCACCACAGGGCATTCTTTATCTGTCATCTGACAGAATAGAGGTAGATCCCGTGGCATTGAAGAAATTAATCGGTGCAGAACTTGCAGAGAAGACTGATGCCAAACCAGTATTGTCTGATCGAAAATTTGATCTGGATCCACTTCTGTCGATACCACTTGATAAACAGGATCGATTTGATATTTATCTTGGATCGGTGCGTGAAAAGACAGAGTCGGGTCTTTTAAGTGTCCTCGGCAAGACAACATATCCGCAAGATGCGGAACTTCAGGAATCGCTTGCAGGTATTACTTATTTTATATACAATGACAAAAAAGGTTCTGACTGGACGAGGTTCCCAGAACTGGAGAGTGTCATACAAGAAGATCATATAAAGGAAGGATTGCAAAAAATAGGTCAAACACGCCAGAATTTTGCAGATCAGAGCGATGTCGGTGGGCAGAAATGCAAGGCGTACACCACTTACGAACTTGTGCAAAAACACAATGATTATGCTGAACCGCTTCGATTGTTGCACAACTCTATAAAGGGCGCCATATTATCCAAGTTGGATGCGGAGTCGTCTGCACTTAATCCGATACTAAGGTTGGTTTGTGCACATAACCAAGAAATAACAGATGGACTCTCCGATATTTCTCCAAAAGGGGGTGGAGAGGTTTGTTTTATGTGCGGTGCAGTCGCGGAGAAGAAGTATAAACCGGGAAAGCACTTTCTGCAATCAGGTGGTTTTACCAAACGTGCTACACCCAGAGACCAGTACAAGCGATACTGCGATGCCTGCCAGATCGAGCATCAACTCCTCAACCGTTTGGTACAGCGCAGTGGTTTTCATGTGAACGAGGATATGATCTTCTTTTATTTCTATTTTGATTCGGTGTTTGTCAATGTAGACCCGTTTCAGGAACAGATGAGCAAAGTTGAGGTAAATGTGCAGGGGACGACGACTGGAAAACTCGGTTTGGATTTTACACTCGGTGATTTTGATACGCCATTTCATATCGAGCCGATGGCGATCCGACTTCCAAAGACCCAGTCAGAACATTCGAGTAAAAGCACACGCAGGGCACGAGCGATTCACACTGCAATAAAGGCTTGCCTTGCATGTGGGTGCAAATGTGTTGCAACCAGTCCGTACACGCTTATGCGGATGTACGACGGTCTATTTTACAATGAACAGCCAACAACACTTGAAAAGAATCTTGGAATTGACCACATCAGGACTTTTAGAGATGCAAGGCGTATTGCGGCTCAACTGGACTTTGTTAACCAATTTGACGGGATGAAAGGATTGTATCGTGTGCAGAAGTTTGAGCCTATAACCGTGATACCGTACGTAAAAAGCGTAAAAAGAAAAGAAGGGTCTGGTAAATTTGCTATTTGGGCAAATGAGTATGGAGATCATTTACATAACTTATTAGGAGATGAAACCATGGATATGAAGGAAATAGCAGAAAAAGGGGTTGCCCTTTTTGGAACACACCGCTTCAGCGGTTCATACAAACGAGTAAAGATATTTCGGACGGCTCTTGACTCATTGATGGCGTCAAAGGCACAGAAATATCCGGATGACGAGGCTGTGCGGTTTGCGGCAGCAGAAGTTATGAAAGACGTGCTACGCGAGCAATTCAGCAAAAAGAGGGGTAAAGACATTCCTGCAGAGTGCCTGGACTATGTTGAAAGCATTGCCGAGTACTTGAAAGAACACGGACTCTGGAATGTCAAGAAGATATCGCAATGGGGAAATCCATTGACAGACGTATACGAATTTGAATATATTTGCGCTACTAAAACAAAAGGTGATACACAATGAACTGGAATGAACTTAAGAGCAGCATACCCGACGATGGTTTTGCTGATAAATACGAAGTGTACAGAAGGGCAAGACCGACCGTAACGCTTTTGGTGTTAAGAACTGTGACAGATCCTACGCTCTTCAGGAGTACGGATTCGGAACGGGCTGAGACACAGGAGTTTGGCGGAATTATCCATGCACAAGTAAATGGCGAGAAGTTTGTGAGTAAGGAACGTCTAACCGGATTAAATCTGTGTCGAGAACTCGACGAGGGAGAAAACATCATTGTAAATGAATATACCTACAATGAGCCTATAAACAGCCTTCCGAAATCTCAGACAGCGGATCTTCTCACGTATGGTCTCGCAGGCACCGTTTCAGGAGCTACATTCTCACAGAAAAGCCATGCGATCGAGGGTTACACATACAGTCTGGAGCCTTATGACCTCATGAACAGGGAAACGCACAACGCCCTTTACGAGAGTGGAACGATGCGGGATGAAAAAGGTGGTCAGTCGGAGGCACTCTTCAACCCGGTTAAAGTGCAGCCCGGCACCCACTTTGTGCATTTCATCACGCTTGAAGCGGGCACAAAGGAGATGCTCCTGTACTTGATTCACAATATCCTTAACACCGGACGATACGGGGCGCGTGAAACACGTACCGGCAGGAATGTGAAGAATGAGATCGTTGGCCTCATAACATCTGCTGGCGACAGTAGTTTGAGTTGCGGAGAATTGATAAACGACCACCTGCCCGCGGAGAAGGATGAATTTTCACGAGAGGATATCCGAACTGCGGTATCGGAGTACGTAACGAAACATAAGCGGTCAGATTGGCAAATGTTCTACGCAAGTGACTTCAAACCGAATGATGGGGACGAGTTTCCAGAATGGTTATCCAACTTAATCAAGGTCGGAAGCCGACTGGAGGAAGAGAGTTCGGCGGTTCTTGCGAATGCGCTGGTAACTCTGCGAAAACAGGGACTGGATACGGTCAGCAAGAAGGAATCAAAGAAAGATAAGGACAAGGGGAGTAACGAGGTCAATCAGGCTAAACTCCCTGCTGAATCTGAGTGAGTAAGATGGTGAAGGATTGGTGATCATTGTGGAGGCGACAACATATCATGCCACCCTCTACTCTCCACTCTTTTATTCGAGTTCGGAGGGTGTTCTGATCAGTGCGGATCGGATACTTGGGAGCACGGCACTCACATATTCGCTTGCATACAATCTCGGACTTCTGAGGAAGCACTATTTCCTCTGTGGTGCTGAGGCGGTCAATCATCAATATCGGGAACTTGCTGATATTGATTTGTTTGTGACCGATGGAAAGCCCATTGCTGCTAATTACAAAGAAGAAACGTTTAAGAGCACGGAATACTTGTCAGAGCGGAGTTTGACAGTGACAGTCCCAGCTGGTGCCAAGGGTGACATGGGGCGATTCAAGAAAACCGACCCCGATCGGATGAGTAGTAACTCCCCTGCATTAATCAGTAAGGTACGGCGATATATCGGCCTTGCTCCGGGAAGTACGTTTGAATTTACGGTCTGGTCAAAAGAACCACTGCCAGATGATATTTTTTTAACCGTTGGCATTCGCAGGAGTGGTGAATTGCGGTTGAGAAAGACAGAACTTGCAGACCGGGTTCATCTGAATCTGTACATGCTCAAAGAAGTTTACGGGATAGGGGAGCAGCCTACAGAGGATGAACAGATAACCCTCTTTGATATCTACAATGCATCAGGTAAATTTGTACGTGGCAGCGATTACAGAAAACAGCACTTTCTTGACGTAGATTTCAAATTTGTGGATGATGAGATAATACCTTCGATATTTCGGTGATGAATCATGGTAACTGTCGGCGAAGTATATCTTCCGGTCACTGAAGATCTGTATGGTCTCACACCCTCCGGGCATCTGCGTGTTTTCCAGGAACAGTTCATTGATTGCGTGAAAAAAGAAAACGCAGATGTTATACAGTTGATTGCACCTACCGGCGCAGGAAAGACGCTATGTTTTGAATATCTGCTGCGGGAAGGAAGTAAGGTTCTCCTGCTTTATCCTACAAATGCATTGATTCAGAGTCAGATGGAGCGATTCAAGGGGGCGGGATTTAGTGCCATAAATATATCTGCAAAAATTCTCAAGAAGAAAGGATATGAGCGTGCACGAGAACTTTCAGGATTGCTAAAGCGGTATGACATCATATTGACCAATCCTGATATCTTTCAGGCGATTATCGGAGCTATGTACTGGAATCCCGAAGAAGATTTGATACAGATATTTCACCAATTTGAATATGTGATTTATGATGAATTTCATGCGTACAGAGAGTTTGAATTAAGCGGCATCCTCACCCAGATGGCGTTATTTCAAAACATGAGTCAATGCAAAGTAATTTTGAGCAGTGCAACACCTAAATCGGAGATATTGGATCTTCTTAATCTTGTGCGGATCGGAGAGGACAGACATGCACCACTGGTGGAGAATATCATTGCCGAATCATGCCATCCGGACGAAGGGGAGATCATCAGACACCAGACGATGGTCGAACTTCATCAGGGAAAGATTCTTGATCAGTTCAATGAAGTGGCGGATGTACTCACCAGCAAGTTAAAAGAGATTGAACCGGGCAAGCCGCAGATTCTATTCATATTTGATACCGTGAAAGACAGTAATTGGTTTTATTCACGTTTGTTCAAGGAATATCCGGAGATATACGAATTTACAGAGAAGGATAACGGTTATGACACGAATCAAATCGGTGAAGCGCAGGATTTCACCAAGCCGATTCTAATTTCCACAAACAAAAGCGAAGTAGGACTTGATTATCCAATAAAACTACTGTTTATGGAGGATGGTTTTAGCATCGATTCTTTTGTCCAGCGTTTCGGTCGTGCTGCCCGCCATGAGCCAGCTAAATGCTACATCTATATGAAGAAGGAAGCGAACTCGCTGTTTTCGGATGAAACCATAGAATATCAGAAATTCTTGGATGCGATGGGCTATGTCACCGATCAGTACAATATCCAGACAAAGAGCGTGCGTACACTCTTCACATTCAGACAGGCGTTGGCGATACAGGAGTATAAACGTAGAAAAGGGGATCTTGTGGCGTATTTTGCGGTTGAATCCGGATATAGTTACAAATTATGGCTTGCATTCTTTTCAGTGCTGGATAAACACAATGTCGAAGGATTAGCGAATAACAACTTAGTTCGATTGAATCTGTTCTTAAATGATCTTAAAGAGGCATGTAAAAGCCTGCGTGGTCGATCCTTGCGGTTTCCTGTGAGGTACCAGCGAGGTCACGAAATACGTCAAACGGTGTACGATGTTCTTTCTGTTCTGAATCGAGTTCCGGCAGTGGTGAAGAAGACCGACGACGGTTTAATCATAGATGAAGATCCCGAAAGCGAAGAGACAGGTCCCTTCATTCAAGCGATAAAGATTCCATATTTCCCTGCACTAATCAGCTACCCAAAGCGAAAGGAACAATTTAGGGATGAAATAGAGACAATCGCAAAGAACGCAGTCAGTGTTTTCACAGAAAAGCAGCAAAGTTTCTTGCTCGCCTGTATTCGTTCGTTGTATTACTCAATTGACCCCGATAAGATCGTACTCCCTGAAGAGGTCATTCTCTGGAATAACAAGGTTGTACCGCTGTCGAAGGATGCTATGGAATTTCATGACGGCTGATAACGATCCCGACCTCGTCAACATCTCAGACCTCAACCAGTACCTCTACTGCCCGCGTCGCCTCTACTACCTGATGTTCTACGACACCCAGGGCATCAACTACTATCTTGTGGATGGTCGCTCAAAACACGAACATCAGAGCCGGCGAGGCGGTTGGTACCGTGAAATGTATCTGCGATCAGATAAACTCCATTTACACGGTAGAATAGATTTATTGGAAGGAAAAACTACCCTGACACCGGTAGAGCGCAAACACGGCAGTTCCTACTACGACAACGACGAGATCCAACTTGCCGCATACTGCATGCTCCTCGAAGAGTATCTGGAAGAGCCTGTCCGATTGGGATACCTGTACCTCTTCGGAACAAACGAGCGGTACGCAATCACGATAACCGATTGGCACCGCGAACAAGTCCTCACGATCACAGAAGCAATCCGCAAGATGAGCCTCGACTCGATCCCGGATTTCGCATCAAACCCGAACAAATGCAAGAAATGCAGCGTCGTGCAATACTGTATGCCACTCGAAACGAAACTATTGGAGGCACAGAAATGAAAGAAGAAACCGAAACACAGTGGGAAACCAACGATAGAATACATACCGACCCAGACGCTGAAGGCGATGGAGTGCCTGTAGAATCCGAGACAGAACCAGAATCAGAACCCGCACCCCCCTCGCAACCCAAAGCAAGTGAGGGCATCTTCAACGATAGCGTAGTTTACGTAACCACGCAAGGCAGCGTTGTCGGTGCCACTGGCGGGCGGATCACTGTCGCGATCAAGGACGAGGGAGTACTTGCATCGTTTCCGATGGGTCAGGTTGATACCATCAACATATTTGGAAACATTCAATTCACGACGCAGTTTGTAGCTCGTGCCAACGAACACGGAATTGTGCTGAACTATTTCACCTATTTTGGGAAATACCGCGGCAGCTTCATCCCTGAGCGGAATACCATCGCAGAGGTGCGAAGACGCCAGTACGCGCTTGGTGGAAAGCGGGCGCTCTCGATAGCACAGAAGATCGTTCAGGGAAAGATACGCAACTCCCGCACGTTTCTCGGAAGAAAAGGAGTCACCGGCGCAGAAAAACTCGCCGACCTCGAAGCACGCACCCAAGCCGCGCAGACGATGGACGAACTGCGAGGAATTGAGGGCGAGGCTGCCAGCATCTACTTCAGTCTCTTAGACGGCTGCCTTGTCGGCGACTGGACATTTGCGAAGCGCACCCGCCGCCCGCCAGAGGATCACATCAATGCGCTCCTTTCGCTCACGTACACGATGATGAAGAACGAAGTCTTAAGCGCACTCCGCCAGTACAACCTCGATCCGTTCCTCGGCGTCATGCACGCAGACCGGCACGGGCGTCCCGCGCTTGCTCTTGACCTCCAGGAGGAATTTCGCCCGATATTCTGTGATGCGTTTGCGATACGGCTCATCAACCAGGGGGCTTTGACGCACGATGATTTTGCGAAGAATAACCATCTGAAGGACTATGCTTTCAAGAAATATCTTGGGAAGTACGATGATTACATGAAGGAGGAGTTTAAACACCCGAAATTCGGGTACACTGTATCGCGACGCAAGGCTGTGCGTATGCAGGCAATCCTGCTCAGAAAGGCGATTGTCGGCGAACTGGATGAATATTATCCGTTAATATTTAAGAGGTGAGATTTTATGAGACTTGCCATAACTTATGACATCAGCGAGGATAAGATCCGGACTCGCGTGTTTCGGATTCTCGAAAAATACGGCGCGTGGAAGCAGTACAGCGTCTTTGAGCTGGAGATCAGCCGTGTTCAGCGTGTGCAGCTTGAGGATGAGATCGGGGCGGTGATTGGAGATGGGGACAAGGTCAGGGTCTATCAGTTGTGCGAGCGGTGCGTGAAGGATATCGTCGATCTCGGGGAGCCGTCGCCGGAGCGGGCGTCGAATGTGATATAAGCTCTGGTGCGGGCGGAAGATTTAAGCGGTCATGGACCTTTATAAGTGCATGGTACGGCGGCGGTTCATGATTTGAGTCCCGGATTTCGGGGCTTTTGGGCGGTCTGTTCGGCTGATACGGGCTGCCGACCATGGAGTCGCAACGCATCAGAAAACCCAACAGGGATTGAAACAAAACCAGTGATCTACGTAATGGGGGTGCAAAGAGACGTCGCAACGCATCAGAAAACCCAACAGGGATTGAAACAATGCTACAGTCATAGAAGGCGAGATACGCATATCGTCGCAACGCATCAGAAAACCCAACAGGGATTGAAACAGTTCTATATCGGTTGCGGGTACATAACCCACACTGTCGCAACGCATCAGAAAACCCAACAGGGATTGAAACTCATAAGGTAAGTAGGCTACATACAGCCAAAGAAGCGTCGCAACGCATCAGAAAACCCAACAGGGATTGAAACTGTACCAAACGATTTCATCCCCGTCCGACATTGTAAGTCGCAACGCATCAGAAAACCCAACAGGGATTGAAACATAATAATGGGAATAGATGTTAGAAACGGTGAGACGTCGCAACGCATCAGAAAACCCAACAGGGATTGAAACATGTTCGTGACGTCGGCTGCCGATGCGGACCCTATAAGTCGCAACGCATCAGAAAACCCAACAGGGATTGAAACAGATATACAGAGCAGCAGCGACGAGAGCGACACCGAGTCGCAACGCATCAGAAAACCCAACAGGGATTGAAACTTCTTCCCGCCCTCTCCGATCTCTGCCAGACCGAGGTCGCAACGCATCAGAAAACCCAACAGGGATTGAAACATAAGTAACCTGTTTACGAGAAAGGTTAAGTTTAGGTCGCAACGCATCAGAAAACCCAACAGGGATTGAAACGTGAAGGCTTCGAGGCTTCCTATGAAACCCATCTTAGTCGCAACGCATCAGAAAACCCAACAGGGATTGAAACTTGTTTTCCAACGATCCTGTGCGTGGGAGTGCGTTGGGTCGCAACGCATCAGAAAACCCAACAGGGATTGAAACTTCATTACCGTGGGATCCGTCGTGCTCGTACGGTGGTCGCAACGCATCAGAAAACCCAACAGGGATTGAAACATCCAAGAGATCATAAACCGAGGATCGTGGAGTGCCAGTCGCAACGCATCAGAGAACCCAACAGGGATT
>CBDUQO010000049.1:0-11867 GCA_965369365.1 uncultured Methanosarcinales archaeon | reverse complement strand
ATTTTAGGGGTAATCGGATAGCGGCGGCTGTTTTTTGGGTTTCCAAAGTTGAGGTAGTATATCTCAATAAGATCTCGGATTGATGTGTCTGTGGGGCTGTGGTCCACGATGTGATATGAAGAGTGTGTAGTACGTTTACTGGTTTATGATACGATACTAATCAGAAGTTTTAAGTACTGAATTATATACCTATAATGCACACGCGCTATGTAACATGTATTGCGCGTATGCCCCTACAGAATACAACCCCCTTGAGGAAAGATACAATGAGAACGGATAGAATATTAGTTGGAATAACTATGATGCTCCTGCTTGCGATGCCAGCCGCAGCATCAGACTTCACACTCGGAATCTTCGGCAACGCGAACGAGGACGAGACGATCAACATGCAGGATGTGACGTATACTGAACTGATCATCCTCGAGTACAGGGACGAGACGGAACTCGCAGATGCCAAGCATGACAACAAGATCAACATGCAGGATGTGACCCAGATCGAACTGACCATACTCGGAAAAGAGAAGGAGCTGACGATGCTCGATGAGCCGGGTGATGCGGTGACCGTCCCGAAACCGATCAACAGCATCGTGTATGTCGGGCATAACGCCTTTGTCTATGAGACCTGGCGGGCGCTCGGTATGGCTGATAAACTCGTCGGCACCACCGATCGGTTCGTCAAACCCGGAGGTTATCGCTATAGCGAGAACTACTACCCTGAGCTTCTCACGATGCGGAGTGTCGGCACTCTCCAGGAGCCTGATTTTGAGGAGATCGTCGATTTAGCGCCTGATCTGCTCTACACGGATGAGGTGCAGTATGACGTAAAATCGATGGCTGCAAACAAGATACCGGGTCTTCCCGTGATCTGTATGGACATCGATCCTGCGCATTTCACAGAGAATACCAGAATAACAGGGTACGTTTTCGACATGAGGGATGAAGCCGATGAGTACATCGACTGGCGCAATGGCTGGCAGAATACTATCGAGGATCGAACATCAGGACTCTCGGATGATGAGAGACCACTGGTTTTGATGTCTTACTATGCCCCGGGGAGCAACGAATTTTCTGTCAGATCCGGTGACAGCCCGTTCCACCCGATGATCGTTGGCGCCGGCGGGAAGAACATCGGTGAGGATCTGGTCGGAAATGTCAAGGTGGACGTTGAATGGATCGTGGATCGTGATCCTGAGGTCATCGTATTCTCTGTAGCAAACACGTACTGCGGATATGATTTTGATGACAGTTCGGAACTTGCGGCACAGTACGATGACTTCATGAGCCGCTCCGACTTTGCCGGGGTGAGTGCTGTTATGACCAAAAGAGTCTACTTCATCAACTACGCGCACCTCTGCGTCGGCGGAGCAAGCGGCACGATAGCTGAGGCGTACATGGGCAAGTGGTTCCAGCCGGAGATCTTCGCAGATCTCGATGCACAGGATATGCAACAGGAGTTCCTTGAATTCCAGGGTGTGGACTTTGATCTGAACGATCACGGTGTCTTCGTGTACCCTGAATAAAATGGCAAACGGCACAGATGTGAGCACGGAGAGAAGAGAAGAGTACAGAAGGTTTGTAGGGAGGAAGATCACCTTCATCATCTCCTCCCTCTTTCTTCTGGTTCTCGTATTTGGCGTGGCTGCATCGATCGGATCGTCAGAGACCACGATATGGGAGGCTTATTCCGCGTTTCTTCACAGGTTCTTTCCTGATCACTTCACTACGAGCTGGGGCGCAGACACGATTGTGTGGAACATACGACTCCCGCGCATCATCCTTGGCATTCTCGCAGGGATCAGTTTCGGTGTTGCGGGCGCAGTGATGCAGGGCGTACTTAGAAATCCGCTTGCAAGTCCTTACACGCTCGGAATCTCGGCAGGCGCTGCATTTGGTGCATCAATCGCCATATTGCTGGGCTTTGGTTTTGTCGGGGGCGAGTATCTCGTGATAGGGAACGCCTTTGTCTTTGCCATGCTCTGTTCGTTTGTCATCATCGGTCTGGCTGGAAGGAAAGGGGCAACGCCTGAGACCATGATCCTTGCAGGCATTGCGATATTGTACGTCTTCTCAGCATGCACATCCCTGCTCCAGTACTTCGCTGATCCGGATGCTGTGAAGGATGTCGTCTTCTGGACGGTCGGAAGCCTTGGCAGAGCATCATGGTCTGCGGTATACATCCTCGGGACCGTGGTTGTGGTCTGTGTCCCCTTACTCCTGATACGATCATGGGACCTCAATGCGATGACCGCCGGCGATGAAGCCGCACATAGTATGGGTGTGAATGTCAAACGCATAAGGATCGTCACCATATCGCTTGCAAGCCTTCTCGTTGCAAGTACCGTGGCATTCACAGGGACAATCGGGTTCATCGGGCTTGTTGCACCTCATATCACGCGCATACTCATCGGTGGGGATAACCGCTTTCTGTTACCATCGTCATGTCTGGTCGGGGCAGTATTCCTTCTTGCAGCAGATACCGTCTCAAGAAACATCATAGCGCCCACCATCATCCCTGTTGGTATAATGACCGCCTTCATGGGAGGTCCTCTCTTCCTGTACCTCATAATGAAGCGGAGGAGGGAGTACTTTTGAAACTTAAACTTAGTGTGAATAATGTTACGTTCAGCTATACGAGCACGCCGATTCTCAAAGAAATAACGATGGAGCTCGCAGAGTCAGAGATACTCGGAATCGTTGGTCCGAACGGTGCTGGCAAATCCACGCTGATCCGGTGCATCGACAGAATCCTGAAACCTGAGAGGGGGAGCATCCTTCTGGACGGGCAGGATGTTACGGAGATGAGCATGATTGCGATTGCAAAACAGATAGGGTACGTGCCACAGAGCTCGACCGGTGTCTTTCCAGCAACGGTCTTTGATACCGTTCTCGTGGGCAGGCGCCCCCATATTGGATGGCGGAGCAGCGAATCGGACGAGGATAAGGTGTGGGGGATACTGAAGCTGATGGATATCGAGGATCTTGCCATGCGGGACTGGGGTGAGCTCTCTGGTGGTCAGCAGCAGAAAGTCTTGATCGCACGGGCACTTGCACAGGAGGCAGGGGTTCTCTTACTGGATGAACCCACCTCGAACCTTGATATAAAGCACCAGCTTGAGGTGATGGAGATCATGACCGATCTTGTTGCGAAGAAGGAGCTTTCAGTGATCATGGCAGTCCATGACCTGAACCTTGCATCGAGATATACCGATCAGGTGATCATCATGAAGGATGGGAAGATCTTTGACGCTGGCAGCCCCTCTAATGTCCTCACACCAGAGAATATAGGATCGGTCTATGATGTCGAGGTCGATGTGATCAACAGAAACGGAGAAAAGCCGTATATCATTCCGATAAGATCTGCAAGAAGGAATGGATAGTGGAGCGGTAAATAATGGAAAAGAAAGAACTCGAATTGGATGGAGTAAAAGAAGAGATAAGGGAGTACTGGGATCTTACAAAGGAGCATGCGTTCTTCAAGGACGATATAGAGGAAGATGCATGGAGAAGATCGCTTCAGGAAGAGTTCGGCGCAGATAGACTGAAGATACTGGACGTTGGCGCCGGCAACGGCTCTCTGTCTCTCCTATTTGCTGAGATGGGGCATGATGTTGTGGGAATAGACATCTCAAAGGAGATGCTCTCTGTTGCAAAGAAGAAGGCGAAAGAGCGAGGAGTTGATCCGGATCTGAGGATTGGTGACGCCGAATCGCTGGATTTCGACGACGAGAGCTTCGATTCAGTCGTAAGCCGGATCGTCCTCTGGACGCTCCCCAATCCCGAGAAGGCAATCAGCGAGTGGACGCGGGTCTTGAAGCCTGGCGGGAAGGTGTACACATTTGAGATCGATTCATCGGGTAGACGGAAGGCCGGGTGGATCAAGAGAAATGTGGGACTTTTCTTAATCACTATATCTGAGCGGAAGAACGCATGGAAGAGGTCGAATTACAGCAAGAACGTTGCCGAAAGTCTGCCGCTCGGCTTCGAGAAAGCTTCTTCAACTGCCATCAAAAAGGTGGAACTCTTCAGGAAGGGTGGATTTGAGGATGTCTCGGTCTTTGCGATGGAGGATGTGAGCGAGATATCGCAGAAGAATCGAAAGGACGTTTCACTAGGATATAAACTTGCATGGGGCGACTATGGTTATTCCGCATGGTACTACATCAGGGGATGTAAACCTGAGTAGGTGATAATATGAACGATACTAAGAATATAATAAAGGATTACTGGAATGAGAGATCGTCAACCTTTGACCTCTCTCCAGGGCATGTCATAGCTAGTAGAAAGGAGAAGGAAGCGTGGAAATCCCTTCTTCGAAAGAAGATCGGTGGAGACACCGGAGAGATCCTCGACATAGGTGCTGGCACAGGTTTTCTCTCAATCATGCTTGCTGAGATGGGGTATCGGGTTGTTGGCATCGATATATCAGAAGAGATGATGAAGAGGGCAAAAAAGAAAGCGCAGGACATAGGTGTTGAAGCCGAGTTCAAGCTGGGTGATGCTGAGAATCTATCCTTTGAAACCGGATCATTCGATGCAATCGTAAATAGAGCAGTCCTCTGGACTCTTCCCAACCCGGAAAAAGCACTTGCTGAGTGGAAGCGTGTATTGAAACCTGGTGGAAGACTATGCTTCTTCCTCCATGAATCACGCCCTGATGGGATAACACATCGATTCCGTATGCAGCTTGGAAATTTAGTTGTTCTCATTGCAGAGAGAAGAAATCCGTGGAAGTCGCTCTATGACAGTGAGAAATTGGGAGCAGAGCTTCCGTTCAGGGGCGGTGTGGAGCCGTCTGTGATAACAAAGCTTATAGCAGAGAGCGGATTTGAGAGAGTCTCTGCAGAGCCGATGGTTGAGCTAGGCAGGCTAAAAAGAGATGGTATGCCTCTACATTATAAAATATCAGCCGGCAACCACGTTCAGTACTGCTATACTGCTGTTAAACCGAATGGTGGTGAGTGAAGTGCACTATGGAACTGAATGGCTGAAAAATATATTGGTTTATATGTCAATCTTAGCAAATTCGTATGAAAGAATGCCGGAATCTAACAACAACATACGAACTATTATAATAAAGGAGGAATAATAAATGTTACGTAACGATATGCCAGACATCGTGCGCGGGCATGAGGTCTGGCTTGAACATGATACGCGGCATGCGCATGTCGGAGAGACTGTTGAATGCAAGCTGCTTCTCGGACATAACATGGCAGTCGATGGGATGGCTGATATCGAAAACGTGAAAGCGGCTGTTTTCGACCCAACAAATGAGAAACAGGATCTTGCAGTGGACGCTGGAGCTGATTGCCTGATTGTGAGATTTGATCCAGCCATCGATGGGTATCACACCGTTGCGGTTGAGTATGATGCAGGTATCTACACGGTAACAGACGATGGCTGGCACATAGGTCCGAAGAGCGATTACGAGAACGTGAAACGCAGCGGGTACTATTACCAGTATACCAGGTTAATCGTCTCTGTCGGACATGGAGGACCGAAAGACCTCAATTCGATACCCGGACACGAGCTTGAGATCCTACCGCTGGATTTCAGGCACTATCATGCCGGAGAAGCGATCGAGCTTCAGGTCATGTATGATGGCGCAGCACTTGCCGGAGCCGTGGTCGATGCCGCGTCTGGCGGTGATGGAGGCGATGCAGCTTCCGCGACCACTGACTCTGACGGTGTTGCATCGATCAAACTGGATAAGTCAGGAAACTGGATGTTCAAGGTCAGACACACCGATCCGGGCAAGGGCGCTTTAGACCGGTATGATGAGAAGGTGATCACCGCAGTCCTGTCTGTTATGGGAGTTCACTAACACTATATGGGGCGAATCGAATGGAAAACAATATTGGGGTACTGGTACTCGGGCACGGTAGCTCGCTTCCATACAATAAGGAAGTTGTGAGCGCTGTTGCTGAGATGATAGGTAAGAGCGATGAAAACATGGTTGTTAAAACTGCGTTTTTGAATCCGGACACCCCAACCCTCCACGAAGGGCTGAAGAGTTTTGAAGGGACTGGAGTTAAGCGGATTGTGGCGCTGCCCTGCTTCCTGGCACCGGGTGTTCACACAACACAAGATATTCCGCGGGTTCTTGGAATCAAGGAAGGCGATAACAGAACTACGGTCCAGCTCGGCGGGGATGAGGTCGAACTATTATATGCAGAGCCACTGGGTGCGGATCCGTGCATTGCAGGTCTCGCATGTGGGAGGATTGCGGACGTTCTTCAAGAAACATCTATGCCGGACTGGGCGCGACTCTGGGAGGAGGGGATGCGGGAGTCCAGCTGGATGGAGGATGTCGCTCAGCAGGCAGACTCGGTCAACGGATACTGGGATGATCAAGCACCGAGATACAATCGTGGACATGATGCGTACCGTTCGCCGGTTGTCGACCGACTTGAGAAGTACATCGATTCAGATACTACAGTACTGGATATCGGGGCTGGCACAGGAGCGCTTACGATACCCTTGGCTAAGAAGGTCGGAAAGATACTATCGATCGAACCATCCGCAGGCATGCTGGATTATCTCAAGAAGGCTGCCTTAAAGGAAGATCTATTGAACATCGAATTTATCAATGAAACTTGGGAGGACGCTGAAGTGTCCGGGCAGTATGACCTCGTTTTGTGCAGCCATGCGCTTTATTTTATACAAAATATAAAAGAATCGCTGAAGCGAATGATCGATGTAACTGGAAAACATCTCTTCCTGATGGTCGGGGTGCATGATAACAACGACAAATATGGAGATATCTGGGAGATTATCAAGGGAACTCCGTATAAACCGGGTCCGGATTACATCTATCTCTATAATCTCTTGAGAGAGCTGGGCCAGCATCCTGATGTGGAAATGCTAACAACCACGATGGAATGCGCGAGTCCGGATGAGGCGCTCATACTCGCAACCTCGCATTTCGACGAGTCAGATATTCAGGCGAAGCGGGAGGAGCTTCGTTCATACCTGTCTCAGAACGTCCGGCAGGAATCCGATGGTAAGTTCAGATGGAATGATTCGTTTAAATCGGCATTGATAATGGTGAATAAAAATGTATGAGAACATCAGTATAAAAGATATCATCAAACAGAATTGGGATGAATCTTCTAAACACTATGATCACTCCCCCGGGCATGGAATCCATTCAGACATGGAAAAAGAAGCGTGGAAATCCATTTTAACTCGAGCGATTGGTGACGAAACGCTCGATGTACTGGATGTGGGTTGCGGCACTGGCGTAATCTCTTTGCTTTTAGCAGAGATTGGGCATAATGTAACAGGTATCGACCTTTCGGAAGGAATGCTTGGAAAAGCAAGAGAGAAAGCAGATAACCAGAAACTCGGTGCAGAGTTCAGTCTCGGTGATGCCGAGAATCTGTCGTTTGAGAATGAATCCTTCGATGCTGTTATTAATCGTCACCTTCTCTGGACGCTTCCGGATCCGGAAAGAGCGATCTCCGAGTGGAAACGTGTCTTAAAACCCGGCGGCAGAGTGATAATACTCGATGGTAGTTGGGGTAATTTCAACAGCGTACGCAGACGAATCTGGCGTTATCTCGTATCTATGCCTCTGATTTTAATTACGGAGCGAAGAAATCCGTGGCGTAGGCATTATGATGTGGATATTGAGAAACAATTACCGATGAGGCAGAGAAAACGCCCTCATGCAGATATGGAAATTCTTGAGAATCTCAGATTCAGTGTTGATGTGATGGATGTGAATGTCCCGAGAACCATGACATTCATGAGTTCACTGAAGTATGGCTACTGGGGCGATCGCGGGTATTTTCTGGTGAGAGGGATCAAACCTACGAGATGAGATCGTGAAATCGCTATTGCATATCCTATCCACAATCTGCGGCATTTATGATGCGTATAAGTATTCTGATGCGGCACGATCCACAATCAGCTGGCGGCTGATAGAACTTGCCCGCGGTGCATGGGCTCGAATCCTGCTCGCGGTGTTGATCGGGCTCGGGGTCGCACTCATCAACGTTGCGCAGCTGAGTATCACCGGATACGCCATCGGAAAGATGTTTGCAGGAGCGGAAGTGTCGGTTGTGTTACCGCTGCTATTGGTCGCTGCCATCTTAATCCTCTTTCGTGCGTGGCTTACGTATCTGAAAGAGACTGTCGCCCACTACATCGCAGCAGGGATCAAGGTCGCACTGCGTAATCGCATCTACGCCCATCTACTCGCGCTTGGACCTGGCTTTCTCGAACGGCGCCAGACAGGCGAACTGCTTGCCGCATCCGTGCACGGTGTCGAGACGCTTGAGATATACTTCGGAAAGTATCTTCCGCAGTTGGTCATCACACTACTGACACCGATTGTCATCTTCACATACTTAACCATCCTTGACTGGCAGCTCGCACTCGTCCTTGCAGTCTTCTTCATCGCAGCACTGACCGTGCCCCAGTGGTTCAATCCATCGGCAAGGCGCGAGCGCAGACGACACTGGGCTGCGATAGCCGAACTGAACTCGTACTTCATCGATAGCCTCCAGGGGCTGGTCACGCTCAAGGCATTCAATCGTGGAAAGCAGCGTGGCGAGGAGATCACTAAACGGGCAGTGGACCTCTGCAGCGCGATCATGAGGGTTATCGGGATCAACTTCGCGTACATCGGTGTCACCAACCTCATTATGACAAGCGGCGCTGCTGTTGCTCTTGGCTGGGGTGCCCTGCGTGTGATAGAGGGCACGCTCTCAATCGATGTGCTCTTGATCGTGCTACTCCTTGGAAACGAGATATACAAGCCGATCCTTGAGCTGAATACCGCGTATCATGGGGGACTCGAGGGTGCAACAGCAGCAGGGGGTATCTTCAACCTGCTCGATACAACGCCTGATGTCACCGATGCACCCAACGCCACAAGAACGCCACCTGTTGCACCATCTCTCCGCTTTGAGGATGTGACCTTTGGCTATGATGAGGGCAAGCGCCCGGCTCTTTCTAACCTCTCGTTTGAGGTCAATTCCGGCGAGACCGTGGCACTGGTCGGCAGGAGTGGTTCTGGCAAGACAACGGTCATAAGCCTGCTCCTCCGGTTCTGGGATCCGCAGCACGGGAGAATCACCCTTGGTGGGCATACATTGCGAGATTATGCGCTTGACACGCTGCGTGCACAGATCTCGGTTGTAAGTCAGGATACATACCTCTTTCACGGAACAGTCGCTGATAACCTGCGCATCAGCAAGCCAGACGCAACTGAAGAAGAACTGAAGCGAGCGGCACGTCTGGCAAATGTCCATGACTTTGTAACAACACTGCCGCAGGGCTACGATACCATCGTCGGCGAACGCGGGACACGGCTCTCAGGCGGCGAGCGACAGCGTATCGCGATTGCCCGTGTACTGCTCCGGGATACTCCCATCCTGCTCCTTGATGAGGCAACGAGCAGTGTGGATGCCGAGAACGAGGCGATCATCCAGGAAGCAATCGACCGATTGAAACAGGGGCGGACAACGCTTGTCGTTGCACACAGGCTCTCAACGGTGAGAGGTGCCGATCGAATCGTCGTGCTTGACGATGGGCGGATGGTTGAATCGGGCTCACACAATGAACTGATCGGGGCGGGCGGCATATATGCGCAACTGGTCTCTGCACAGCGGGTCTCATGAGGTTTGAAATATGTCAACAAAACTTTTCACAAAAGTTTTATCAAAAACTGCCCTTCGGGTGGGGTTTGTTATTATACTTTCCTGTATGTCAACGGTAACAGTCGATGGTAAAACGTACAAAACAGACCTCGCAAAAACAAAACACACACTGATACGGTTACTCAGGATGGTACGACCATGGTGGGGTGAGCTGACACTCACGTCGCTTGCAGCCATGCTCAACAGTGCGAGCACGATTGCGCTTGCCGCGGTCGGTGCATTAATCGTCGGGCTTGCAGCAGAAGGCACAAGTGTTCTTGAGTTACGCCCCTATCTGATCGCACTGGCAATTCTCACGGTCTTTAAGGCTGTGATGGCATGGGCTGAGTCATATATCTCCCATCGCATCGCTTATGCCCTCCTTGCGATGATGCGTTCACGTGTCTTTGACGCGATCGAACCAGCGGCTCCAGCCTACATACTCAAACGGCGCAGCGGCGATATCATCTCGATGGTGATGGCTGATGTCGAGACGGTCGAGCTTTATTTTGCGCACACGCTGATGCCGACCCTCGTTGCGCTTGTCATGCCACTCACCGCACTGATCATACTTGGCTCGCTCCACTGGATGCTGCCACTGGTGCTGCTGCCGTTCTTATTTCTCGTCATCGGCACACCGATCAAGATGCATCATATCGGCGGTGCCATAGCAAACAGACTCAGAATAGAGCTCGGAGAGACGAATGCCCACATGGTCGATAGCATCCAGGGCTTGCGTGAAATCGTTGCGTTCGGGCGGGGCTCGGCACGCCTCTCTGAGGTGGAAGCGAACAGCCGCGCTCTTGTAGCGACACAGAAGCGCAACAGCCGATATCTCGGGAGTCTGGGCGGGCTCACAGAGGGCTGCAGCATGCTTGGCTCGCTCACCGTGCTTGTAGTGGGCGTTCTGATGGTGGGCAAGGGCACGCTGCCATCGCACCAACTCCCACTAATGCTCCTGATGGCATCAGCTGCCTTCGGACCTGTGATGAACATCGCCAAGGTTGCAAAGCAGGTTGCCATGATCATGGCATCGGCAGAGCGCGTCTTTACAGTTCTTGATGAGCCAGCCGCCGTTTTAGAGACTCCGGATGCGGAGCCGATAGGTGCTGTCGAGCCGAGACTGACATTTGAAGATGTGACCTTCCGCTATCAGCCTGACGAGCCGCCGGTGCTGCGAAACATCAGTTTCGATTGCAGCGCAGGCGAGAACGTGGCAGTGGTCGGTCCGAGTGGCTCAGGCAAGACCACACTCGTCAATCTGCTGCTCAGATTCTGGGACCCGCAACATGGCAGGATCATGATCGGCGGGCGTGACATCCGCACACTCTCGTTTGCAGACCTGCGCAATCTCGTATCTGTTGTACAGCAGGATGCATACATCTTCAACACAACAATCGGTGAGAACATCCGCATCGGGAAGCCCGACGCCACCGACGACGAGATCAAGGATGCCGCACGAAAGGCGTACATACACGACTTCATCGCATCACTGCCTGATGGCTACGACACGACGCTCGGTGAGCGCGGTGCAAAGCTATCAGGCGGCGAGCGCCAGCGCATCTCAATCGCACGTGCGCTCCTTAAGGATGCGCCGATCCTGGTTCTGGATGAGGCAACCTCGAATCTGGATTCCGAGAACGAGCAGGCGATCCGCGATGGCATCGATAACCTGATGGAGGGTCGCACGACGCTTGTCATTGCTCACCGCCTCTCAACGATCGCCACTGCGGATAAGGTTGTTGTGCTGGACCACGGTCGTGTGGTCGAATCCGGAACACACGCTGATTTGATGGGTGGAGAGGGCATGTACGCGCGGATCATCAGGGTGCAGCGTGATGTGATTGCGTGAAAGGGTGAGTGGGGGGTGCTGAATCGTTGTTGATTCGGTCATTTGGGTGATGCGAGCACAAGGGGTGCTCTCGCACCCAACAGGTCATTTTGGTGATCAGATCATGCGCTGAACTGATAATTTGTTATTTAGTTATACTTTTCAAACCAAAAGTTTTAAGTACTGGGTGAATTATCTATCGATATACGCGCCATATATCATATACTTTGTGTATAATCACACAAAGTAAAAATCTGCCACAAGGAGGTAATATGCGATGGGAATGAATAGAATACTGGCTAAAATAACCCTGACTTTACTGCTCTTTTGCTGTACACTGCCAGCCGCGGCATCTGACTACACACTCGGAATCTTCGGAAACGCAAACGAGG